>DASXGU010000240.1:0-1694 GCA_036488915.1 Gemmatimonadaceae bacterium
TGATAGAAGACAAAACTGACATCATGATGTCTGCTGCATTCCTGGATGAATGAATTCAGTAATGGATCGGGAAGATCGGGCCGATGCGATCGCGCGCTCGGATCAGAATTCAGCCACCTGTTTGAGCCGGTCGCTACCGCACGGCCGCCGCTGGCGAGGGCGGCGTAATTCCACTGGGTTTCCGGCCAGTTTAGCTTTTTCGCGGCCGTCTCGATGACTGATGCGTTCTGTCTACCGCGAAGGGATTCTCGCATGAACTGCCGGACAAAACCGCGCTGGGTGCCACCTTGATCATGTCGATGAAGGCGCGCAGAGCAGCTGGAACCTGCCGGTGACCAGGATAATACAAAAAGAGTCCCTCGAAGGATGGCGACCAGTCCTCCAACACGCGGACCAGCTGTCCTGAATGTAAGAATGGGGTGGCCCGCGCTTCGATCGTGTACGCGATCCCCAGCCCATCAACCGCCGCGCGGACGGCCAAATCAGCGTCGTTGACCATCACCCGGCCATCCACCGAGATTTTCCGCGATTTACCGTTTCGCTCGAACGGCCAATCGAAAACGACGCCGTCGGCATGCCGACGATACTGGACGCAACTATGGCGAGCGAGATCCTCGGGGATGCGCGGCCGGTTCCGTTGGGCGAAGTATGACGGCGCGCCGACCACGGCGATTTTCAATGGTCCCATCACACGGACGGCAATCATGTCGGCCGCTGCCCGATCCTGCGTTCCGATACCGGCGTCGAACCCCTTCGCCACGATGTCGAGGGGCGCCTCGCCGGTTTGGAGTTCAAAGTGGACCTCCGGGTAGGTGGATAAGAAGCGTCTCCAAACCGGTGTAATCACCGACGCTGCCGCCATATGGTTTGCATAGATCCGCAGTCGCCCGAAGGGTCGGCTTCGCTCCTGGTTCAAATCCTCCAAGGCATCGCCAATCTGATCGATCGCCGGCCGCAGCCGCTCGACCAAGCGAGACCCGGCGTCAGTGAGCGATACGCTGCGTGTTGTGCGGTGCAGCAAGCGTATCCGGAGGCGCTCCTCCAGCTGGCGCACCGAGTGACTGAGTGCCGACGGTGTGACGCCAAGTTGTGATGCAGCAGCTCGAAAGCTAAGGTGATCGGCAACGGCGACGAATGCGGTCAGGTCGGCAAGGCTGCCACGCTGCATTCCTGAATTTTCCTCACTACTGAATGCAATAAATAGGGGATTTTAGTTTCCAGTCAATGTCGACAAGTTCCTGCCGCGCGCATCCAGCCGCGGGAGGAACTTGCATGCCTGACGACGGAGGAAAAAATTTTGTTCCCCGACACGGCTAAGGCACCGGCGACAACGAGCGAAGCCCCGCAAGGACGGTCGGATCACGTAACTAAGCGACCCGATGGACCGCCGAGCACGGCGAGCACGCCGAGGCCCATGCCTCGCCGCTGGCCACGGCGGGTATTGTTTCTCCTGCTGCCATTCGCGCTGAGCGGCGGCGCGTACCGGTACTTCACCAGCGGTCAGGTGATGTCGACAGACGACGCCTATGTTGAGGCCGACAAAGTGGGCGTCTCCACCGACGTCTCCGGGATCGTCAAGGAGGTCGACGTCGGGGACAACCAGCATGTCGAGGCTGGCCAGGTCCTGTACCGCCTCGACGACCTTCCGTTTCGGCTCGCGCTGGAAACGGCGAGCAGGTCTACGGCGTCGTCGG
>DASXGU010000117.1:0-31191 GCA_036488915.1 Gemmatimonadaceae bacterium
GCACCTCGAGCTTCTCGTCGTGGGTAGTCAGCAAACGCGGCGCCGCCGATGGATTCACGATCTCGAGCGGGTGCGGATCGAACGTGACGAGGACGCTCGGGATCTTCAGTGCGCGGGCACGGGCGACCAGCCGCTCGACGACGTCGCGATGTCCGCGGTGAACGCCGTCGAAGGTGCCGACCGTGATCACCGTGTCGGTGACGTACGGCGGCAATCCGGACGCATCGGATCGAGAGATTCGCTTAGACATCGAGCGCTCGCTAGCCCTCGGCGATGACGCGAAGCGCCCTGACCCGTCCGCTGTTGCCGGTCAGCTCGGACAGGGTTGCGGCATCGGTGACGCGGTATTCGCCGGCGCGCGTGCGCCGCAGTGCCGAAAGATGCGCGGCGGACGATACGCGACGGCCGAGGTCCCGGGCGAGCGCGCGAACGTAAGTGCCGCCGCTGCACGTGATGACCGCCTCGAGGGTGTCCTCCGCGAAACGCGCCGGCTTCCACTCGTGGACGGTGACGTCAACGGCAGCGAGTCGGAGCGGTTCTCCGCGCCGCGCCGCATCGTAGGCGCGGGTCCCATCGACGCTCTTTGCCGAATATGCCGGCGGAACCTGAGAGATCTTGCCCGTGAGCGACTCGACCGCGGCGCGAACATCGCGCTCACTGGGCAACGGAGCGGTGCGAGTGACCGTGCCGGTCACATCGTCAGTATCGGTCTCGCTGCCGAACCTGATGGTAGCCTCGTAGACCTTTGGCTCGGTGTCGATGAAGGTGGCGAGTCGCGTCGCCCGCCCGAGCAGGAGGATGAGGAGGCCGGTGGCGAATGGATCGAGGGTGCCAAGGTGGCCGATACTCCGCTCACCGAAGATCCGGCGCACGTGCTGCACGACGTCGTGCGAGGTCATGCCGGCGGGCTTGTCCACGAGCAGCATTCCCTCGACGGACGTGCCCGGGTCTGCGGCGCGCTCAGGCTTCGTCGCCGCCACTTCCGGCAGGGGCATCCTGCTTCTTGACGTCTGCGAGAAGCGACTCGATGCGCGCTGCCCGGGCAATCGTGTCGTCTTCCTTGAACTGGATCTCGGGCGCCACACGTAGCTGGAGCTGCCTGGCGATGCGCGAGCGCAGATGCGACGCCACGCTGTTCAGCCCGTCGAACGTCGCCTGCTTTTCCGTTTCACTGCCCAGCACGCTGACGTAAACCCTGGCGTGTCGCAGATCGGAGCTGACCTCGGCGCCGGTCACGGTGACGAATCCGACGATGCGCGGATCCTTGGCCGATTCGGTGAGGAATGTCGCAACCTCGACGCGGACCGCTTCGGCGACGCGGTCCGCTCGGCGCGTGTTACGCAGAGGCGCCAGCCGCGGAAGTCAGCGTCCGCGCCACTTGCTCCTTCCGATAGCACTCGAGAACGTCGCCAACCTTGATGTCGTTGAAGTTCTCGACGCCGATGCCGCACTCGAATCCTTCGCGCACTTCCTTGACATCGTCCTTGAAGCGCCGCAGCGACGAGATCGCGCCGTCGTAGATCTCGGTGCTATCGCGGATGACGCGCACGCGCCCCTGACGATTGATCACGCCGCTGCGAACCGAGCAGCCGGCGATCACACCCATGCGGGGAACCTTGAACAGCTCGCGCACCTCGGCTTCGCCGAGCACGACTTCCTTCTCCTCGGGGCGGAGCATTCCCTCGAGCGCGGCGCGCACATCCTCGACCGCCTCGTAGATGATCTTGTACAGCTTGATCTCGACGCCTTCCCGCTCGGCGGCGGCGCGGGCGTTATTGTCTGGCCGCACGTGGAACCCCACGATGATCGCGCCCGACGCCCGGGCCAGCAGAATGTCGCTCTCCGTGATGGCGCCGACGCCGCGGTGAATCACGTCCACCGAGACTTCTTCGTGTGACAGCTGCCCCAGCGCGTCGGCGAGCGCTTCCGCTGGGCCGCCCTGGTCGGCCTTGATGACGATGCGAAGCGTGCGCTTCTGGCCGGGCGCGGTCTGGGACATGAAGTCCTCGAGCGAGACGACGCCCTTGGCGGTGCGCCGGCTCTTGGCCTCGCGATCCAGACGCTGCCGCCGTTGCGCGATCTCGCGCGACTCCATGGCATCGTCGACGACGACGAACTGATCGCCGGCCATCGGCACGCCACCGATGCCCAGGATCTGGGCGGGGATGGCGGGACCGGCGTCCTTGATGTTTCGACCGCGCTCATCGAGCAGCGCGCGAACCCGACCCGAGTACATACCGCAGATGAAATCGTCGCCGACGTGGAGAGTGCCGTTGCTCACCAGGATCGTGGCGACCGCACCCTTCCCCGGATCGAGCTGGGCTTCGATGACGGCGCCCTGCGCGGCACGGTTCGGATTCGCCTTGAGGTCGAGAATTTCCGCCTGCAGGAGAATCTGCTCGAGCAGCACATCGATGTTCGTTCCCTTCTTGGCCGAGACTTCGGTGGAGAGAACGGTACCGCCGTATTCCTCGAGCACGACCCCGTGCTGGAGGAGATCCTGCTTCACTTTCTGCGGATTGGCGCCCGGCACGTCGATCTTGTTGATGGCAACGATCATCGGCACACCGGCGTTCTTGGCGTGGGAGATGGCCTCGATGGTCTGGGGCATGACCTGATCGTCGGCGGCGACGACGAGCACGACGATGTCCGTCACCTGTGCGCCGCGCGCACGCATGGCGGTGAAAGCCTCGTGGCCCGGCGTATCGAGGAAAGTGATTGCCTTGCCGCCCGGCAGCGAGACGTGATAAGCGCCGATGTGCTGTGTGATGCCGCCTGACTCACCGGCGACGACGTTGGACTTGCGGATGTAGTCGAGGAGCGATGTCTTGCCGTGATCGACGTGCCCCATGATGGTCACGACGGGCGGACGCCACACCAGCTGCTCGGCGGTGTCCTCGGCCGGGGGCGCGCCCAGATCGGCCGAGTATTCCTCCTCCTTCATCGCCTGGAATCCGAACTCTCCCGCGATCAGCTCGATCTGGTCAAAGTCCAGACGCTGGTTGATGGTGACCATCAGCCCGAGGTTCTTGAACGCGAACCCAACGATCTCGACCGCGCGCACCTTGAGGATCTGAGCAAGCTCGCTGACGGTGATGAACTCGTTGACGCGAACCGTCTTCTTCTCACGCTCGGCCTCGGCCTGACGCTGGGCCGCCAGCTCCTCGCGATAGCTGCCGTCCTCGGCGCGACGAGCACCGCCGCGGCGGATGGGCCCCCGCATGGACGCCATCGTCTTGCCGATGTTGGCGGACACGGCTTCCTGATCGACCCCACGCTTGCCTTTCTTGCCGCGGCGGGCGCTGCGATCTTCGCCGCGACCGGTATTACGGTCCTCGCGGCGCGTCGGCCCGGTGCCAATTCCCGGAGCAGCCGACGCGACTGGCCGCGGCGGTGTGTATGGCGCGCCAGTGGCGATGGGGCGGGGGCGGGGTGTACCCGGCACCACCGGCTGGGGGCGCTGGCGCTCGCGAGCATCGCGGTCCACGCCGCCCGCCTGGGACGGTGCCGGCGGCGGAGTCGGCGGGGCCGACCGGGGAGGCGGAGCCTGTGGGCGAGGACGCTCGACGACCGGCGACTCGGCCGGCGCCGACGCGGCGACCGTCGCGGGCTGCGACGGTGCAACCGCCGGCGCCAGCGGCTCAGAAGCCGGCGCGACATCGGGCGTCGTCATTTCCGAGACCGGCTCCGCGGCGCGGCGGCGGCGTCTGACGCCGCCGGCATCGACTGGCGCCGCGGGCTCGGGCTTGGCTTCGACCGCGGGCGCGGCGGTGCCGCGACGGCGGCGCGTGGCGGCCGGCGGCGCGGCTACGCGTGCCCGTTTCTCGCGCTCCCAGCGGGCGCGAATTCGTGCAACCTGATCGTCGCTGAGCGGACTCAGATGGCTGCGCACCGGAACGTCCATCTGACGAAGCAGGTTGATCACCTCGTCGCTCGACACTCCGAACTCGCCCGCCAGATCGTGTACTCGAAGCTTGCTCAAACCCGCTCTCCCCTCTCCAAACGGACATCCGGCATCGGAGTCGGACTCAGTGCCCGAATCCCCTTGGCCAGACCTTTATCAATTATTCCCACGAATGCCGTGGCTTCCCTGCCCGCGGCCATCCCCAGCTCGACGGTGCTGGGCCCCTGAAAGACCGCGATTCCACGGGCCGACAGCAGCGGCAGCACTTTGTCCAAACTGTTGCCTGAAGCGTCGCTCGCCGCAATAGCAAGATGCAATTTCCCGCGCTTGGCTGCGTCGCGCACCGCCTGCACTCCAATTATCGCCCCGCGCCCGCGCACACCAAGGCCGATCAGGCCAAGTAGCTTGCGCTGTCCCGCGGGATCCACGTTCGCTACTCCGATGGCGAGCCTTCTCCTTCGTCAGCGGCGGCGCTCCCACCTTCGGACTCCATCTCGCTGCCGGCTTCGGCGTCGGCCGCAGTCGTGGACACGGCTTCCTCGCCGGTTTCGCCGCCATCGTCGGTCGTCAGCTCGTTGATGATCGCCATCAGGCGGTCGGCCTCTTCGGGCGCGATGCCGGGGAGCCGAAGGAAGTCCTCACGCTCGAGATCGATGATGTCGTCGAGGGTGCGGTACCCGGCCTCTTCGAGGACTGCCACCGTCGCGGGCTGCATGCCGTCGATGTCGGCCAGGCGAGGATTGACGCCAGACACCGGCTCTTCGGTCGGCAGCGGAGCGAAGATAGGCTGATCGGTGCCGCGCTCCATCCATTCCCGGCTGGAGTAAAGCTCGATCTTCCACTCGGTCAATTCCGACGCCAACCTCACGTTCTGCCCATTGCGGCCGATGGCCAGCGAAAGCTGGTCCTCGTCGACGATGGCCTGGATTGTCTTGGTAGCCGGATCGCTGAAAACGCGGGCAACACGAGCCGGAGCCAGTGCCAGCTTGGCGAACCGCTCCGGATCCGCCGACCACGGGACGATGTCGATGCGCTCGCCGCCCAGCTCGTTCACCACCGCCTGGACTCGCGAGCCCTTGAGCCCAACGCACGCTCCGACTGGATCGACGGAGTCGTCACGCGAGAAAACAGCGATCTTGGTGCGGCTGCCGACCTCGCGGGCGCTGGCCCTGATCTCGACCAGGTTCTGCTGGATCTCCGGAACCTCGAGTCGGAAAAGCGCCTTCACGAACAGCGCGTCCGCTCTGCTCAACACGAGGCGGGGCCCCTTGGGGGTCTCCTCGATGCGCTTGAGAACGGCACGAATGGGATCACCCTGGTGGAAATGCTCACGGTGGTTCTGCTCGCGGTACGGGATGATGGCTTCGGCCTCCCGGAACTTGTTCAGCATGATGACGAGCTTGCCGCGCTCGATCTGCTGGACTTCGCCCGAAAGAAGGTCGCCAACGCGGCTGGAGAACTCGTCGCGGATCTTGGACCGCTCACCCTCGCGAACCCGCTGGATGATGCGCTGCTTGGCCGCCTGCACTGCCGTGCGGCCGAACTCGGCGAAGTCTACCGGGATCTCCATCTGGTCCCCGACCTGGAAGTCGGGGTCCTCGAAGCGCGCCTCCTCGAGCGAGATCTGGCTGGCCGAATCGGTGACCTCCTCGACCACGGTCTTGAGGAGGACTATGCGAATGGCGCCCTTGCTCTCGTCGATGTCGACTTCGGCCTGAACCGTTGGGCCGTGCTTCTTGGCGAGGGCGGCATTGATGCCGTCCTCGAGGAGCCCGTGAAGCTCGGCCCGATCGATCTGCTTCGAGTTGGTCAGCTCGCGGATCGCTGTGAGAATTTCTACTGAAGCCGCCATTTTAGCCCCTACCTTTTCCAGTGAAACGCGAGCCGCGCCTTTTCGACGGCGGCTAGCGGAAAGCGCCGCTCGTCGCCGCGCTCGTTGCGTACTGTCACCACTTCGTGCCCAGCATCACCTTCGACCGCGGCGATTTCCACCTCATCGGTCCGGCGACCCGCAGGATCACCGGGCACAGTGGCCGTAACCACCACGCTCTGGCCGATGTACTTCCTCCAATCGGTCGCGTTCCGGAGCGGTCGTTCGACCCCCGGTGACGAAACCTCGAGCACGTAATTCCTGCCGGCAAAATCGTCGGCATCCAACATGTTTTCGATCGCCCTCGATGCTGCGGCGCAATCGTCGACAGTCACCTGCTGTCCGTCCTCGCGATCTACGCGGACGTCGAGCACGGGTCTGCCCCTGCCGCCCCCGACCTTGAGCTCGAAAAGCTCTAGTCCCAGTGGCCTAATTTCCGACGCCACAAGAGTTTCCAGAGTTTCGTTCATTCAGGTTCTAGGTTTCTTTCAGGGACAAAAAAATGTGGGGGTATCCCCACATTCCGGTTGGCCGCCGAGTTGAACGCCCAATACAATGTAGAAAGTGTGGTGAGGCGAGTCAACTAGCCAGAGCAGGTCTCACATTCCTGAGGGGGTCAGGGCTGAGCGGCAATGACTGCGATCTGCCTTCCCGCATCCCCCGCCCTGTGGGAAAAAAAGCGGTCGTTGTCGCAACGAGTGCACGATGAGCTGACGGTGATCTTCTGGACTCCCATTTCGGCGGCGTGCTCGGCGATGATCGAGCGGAGGTCGACGTTGCCGGGCCGGGTCGCGGGCTGGCCGGTGAGCTGCTCGCGCACGTCAGCGCTCACCTCGTAGCAGCGGCCGCAGATCGCCGGGCCGAGATGAATGGCCAGCTCATCGGGAGCGACGCCATACCGCGCCAGAGCAGAGATCGCTTCGGTGGTGATGTTGGCGGCGGTCCCGCGCCAGCCGGAGTGGAGAAGCGCGACGATACCCGCCGGGTGGGCAATGAAGACCGGCACACAGTCAGCTACTCCGACGGCGAGCGCCGTTCCCTTTTCGACCGCGATATGGCCGTCGGCTTCCGGCCCGCGGAGCCAGCCTTCCCAGCCCCCGGTGTGGACCAGCACCCGCGTGCCGTGGACCTGCCGGATCGAGACGAGTCGCCGCGCGACGTCCCCTACGTCACGCTGCACTGCCGTCCAGCGGCCCATCACTTCGTTTACGGGATCGGCTCCCGCCAGACCGAACGAGCCCGCATCGCGGGTCGTGGTGAACGCGCGAATTCCCCAGCTCTCGAAGAGGGGAATTACCTCCTTTGGAACCTCGGCGAGGCTAGTGTCGACGATCGTCAACTCGCGATATCGAGGCTCCGAGCGCGTTGAGACGCTCGTCGATGCGCTCGTAGCCGCGCTCGATCTGGCCAACGTTGTTGATGAAGCTGGTGCCCTCGGCGCAGAGCGCGGCCAGGAGCATCGCCATGCCGGCGCGGATGTCAGGGGATTCGAGGAACGCTCCGCGCAGCCGCGACGGCCCGTGCACGAGGGCGCGGTGCGGGTCGCAAAGAACGATACGCGCTCCCATGGTGGAAAGCTTGTCGACGAAGAACATGCGCGACTCGAACATTTTCTCGTGCATGAGGATGATTCCGTCGCACTGGGTGGCTGTGACAATGGCGATCGACATCGTATCGGCCGGGAACGCCGGCCAGGGCTGGTCCTCAAGCTTGGGCACGTGTCCGCCCATGTCGCTCTGGATCTTGAGCGACTGCTTGGCGGGAACGATCAGATCCGGGCCATCTTCGACGCACTCGATGCCAAGGCGAGAGAACCCCATGCGTGTCGACCGAAGGTGTTCGATGCCGGCGTTCTCGATTCTGAGCTCGGAGCGCGTGACCGCGGCAAGGCCGATGAAGGATCCGACCTCGATGTGATCGGGTCCAATTCTGTGGGTGACGGTCGTCGTTCCGATCGAGCGATCACCGTGGATGGTCATGGTGTTGGTGCCGACGCCTTCGATCTTGGCGCCGAGGGCGACCAGGAAGCGCGCCAGATCCTGGACGTGTGGCTCGCTGGCAGCGTTACGAAGGACGGTCGTGCCTTTTGCCGCCGCCGCCGCAACCAGAGCGTTTTCGGTGGCGGTTACACTGGGCTCATCGAGAAAAACGTCTGCTCCACGAAAGCCGTTGACCCGCATCTCGATCATCTTGCCGTGCGTGAACTCGGCGCCGAGCTGCTCGAGGGCGAGAAAGTGGGTGTCCAGCCGGCGGCGCCCAATGACGTCGCCGCCCGGGGGCGGGAGGGTTACATGGCCGCACCTGGCGAGGAGCGGGGCGGCGAGCAGGATCGACGCCCTGATTTTGGCGCAGAGAGTCGGATTCAGATCGGCGGGGCGAAGATCGCGGGCGTGGACCTCGAGCGAATTCTGGCCAACCCACTCCATCGACGCGCCGACCGATCGAATCAGCTCGACGAGGGTCTCGACGTCGCGGATGCGGGGAACGTTCTCGAGGTGGACCGGATTGGGCGATAGAAGCGCGGCTGCGACGATAGGCAGCGCGGCATTTTTGTTTCCCGAAGGACGAATGGAGCCGTGGAGGGACTTGCCGCCCTCGACGACAAACTGTACTGCTGGCATGTTGAGTGGGCTTGGTGGTGAAGATCTGTTGCGCAAATATATCGCAGTGAGCACTCTTTGTACCGTCGCATGAAGTCCATCTGTACATGGCCTCTCCCTTGCACACTTTACGCGCATGATGGGATTGATCAGCGCTGGTCCTGAAATGCTCGTGCAGGCCACCCGCGCTCTGGCCGACACGATCTACACCAAACAGATCGCGGCCCAGCCCGGGTGGTTCGAGAAAGTGACGAGCGTGGCCAGCGCGATCATGACGATCACCATCATCGTGTTGTCGGCGGCGCTCATCCCGGCGGCGTGGAATTTCCGGAAAAGCTACAAGAAGGTGAGCGAAATGCTGGACAAGATCTACGGCGACATCAACCCGCTCATGCGACATGCGAGTGCGATCGCCGACAACGTGGACTACATCTCTACCGCGATCCGCGTCGACATTCAGCAGGTGAGTCAGACCGTGGCCGCGGTGAATCAGCGGGTGCAGCAGGCAGCGTCGGCGACGGAAGATCGAATCAGGCAGCTGAACGCGCTGCTCGAAGTTGTGCAGGAGGAGGCAGAGTCGGCGTTCGTGACGACTGCATCGACGATTCGCGGCGTGAGAACCGGAATCAATCAGGCATTTGACGAGGAGGACTGGACCGATGGGGACTTCGACGAGAGCAGAACCGACGGTGGGGAGAAACCGCGGCCGCGCGTCCGACCCAGAAATGGAGCTGGACGAGGAGCGTGAGCAGCAGTACGACCTGCTGACCGCGGCCATAATCGGCGCGGCGGTTGGAGCAGGACTGACGTTGCTGCTGCGCCGTGGACCCTCGGGTCGTCGGCCTGTCGGTCCGCTGATCCGCTACGCCGGGCGCGGCGCCGCGCTGGCCGGGATGGCCGGAATGGGCGGGGCCAGATGGGCCGGCGAGCGGGGCCTCGAGGGAGCCAAGTGGGCGGGCGACCGCGCGGTGGAAGGAGCGCGCTGGGCCGCGCCCCGCGCCAGGCGCGGGTTCCAGGCGGCCGTCGAGCGCGGCGGTGAGCTGGTGGATCGAATTCCCGTTGACGACATGGTCGACCAGGTCCGCGACTACGTCGATACCGCCCGCGATGCGATCAACGACGTCGTGAAGGACGAGCTGAACGATCTCCGCAAAGCGGTCAGACGGCAGCGTAAGCGCATCGGGATCTAGGCCGCCGGGAATGGTGCGCGCATCTCCGCGCGCCGCCTCGGCGGGCCGGGTAGCACTCGCGGTGCTGCTGGCGCTCATTCTCGCGCCGGCCGTCGCACACGCGTGGACCCCAGGCACCCACATATTCCTCGGCGAAGCGGTCATGCGCTCGCTGGCGCTGCTGCCGTCGAGCATCGCGGAGCTGCTGTCGGCGTTTCCCTACGACTTTCTCTACGGCTCCATCGCCGCCGACACCAGCATCGCCAAGAAGTACGCCGCCGCCGGACGCCACTGCCATTCGTGGAACGTCGGCTTCGAGATCCACGACAACGCGGAATCCGAAGCGCTCCGCTCATTCGGCCTCGGGTACCTCGCGCATCTCGCGGCGGACTCGGTGGCGCACAACTACTTCGTCCCGCACCAGCTGGCGATCACATCGTCGACGGCTGCGCTCGGCCACAGCTACTGGGAGAGCCGGTTCGATACCCATATCGGTGAGCGATTCAGCCGGACGGCCAAGCAGCTGATTCTGCGCGACCACTCGCATTCCGACGAGCACCTCGACCGCATCCTCAGTCCCACGATCTTCAGCACGTCGACCAACCGACGAATATTCCGCGGCATGGTATACGTCGCGGACACCGAGTCGTGGCAGCGAATCTTCCATCTCGTCGAGGAAAAGAGCCGCTGGGATCTGAGCGACGACGAGGTGGCGAGGTACATGGCACGCGCGTTCGACTACATCGTCGATCTGATGACGAGGCTCGACCACGCCGAGCCCTACAAGCTCGATCCGGCGGGCACCGTCCCACTGCGTGAAGCAAAGAAAGTCAGGCGCGCCGCGCTGCGCCGTGGCGGCGAGGAGCACGTGCTCGAGCAGGCCCAGCACCATTTCGGAATGCCGCGTACTGCGCTGCGCTTCGCGTCGCAGCTGTCGGAGCCGCTCTACCCCGCGCGTCCCGACAACAACTGATTGACGCGCTTCGGGTCGGCGCGCCCCTTCGATTTCTTCATCACGAAGCCCACCAGCACCCCCTGCAGCTTCTTCTCGCCGGAGAGATAGCGGGCGGCTTCTTCGGGGTGCTCCTGCAAAACTTCTTCGACCCAGGTCGCGATGGCGTCGGTGTCGCCGACCTGCAGCAGGCCTTCGTCAGCGGCGATCTGGGCCGGCTGCTTGCCGGTCTCCAGCATTACCGCGAAAACCCGCTTGCCGGCGGTATGACTGATCGTCCCATCGCGGATCAGATTCAACAGCTGCGCCAGATCGGCCGGTCTGACGCGAAAGCGGCTGATGTCGTCGCCGGAGCTGTGGAGCGCGGCAGAAACCTCGCCCATCACCCAGTTGTATGCCGCCTTTCCATCCTTGGACTCGCGGGCGACGGCTTCGAAGTAATCGGCGAGGGTCGGGGTGACGAGAAGCTGATCGAGCTCTCCCGCGCCCAGACCAAACTCCTGGCTCAGGCGCTGCTTGCGCGCCTCCGGCAGCTCGGCGAGGTCGTGCCGCGAGTGATCGATCCACCCGGTATCGAGAATCAGGGGTCGCAGATCGGGCTCGGGAAAATACCGGTAGTCGTGGCTCCCTTCCTTCGTCCGGCTCGGGCGCACCGTGCCTCGACCGGCGTCCCAGAGGAGGGTCTGTTGCTCGACCCGGCCACCGGCGTCGATCAACGCGCACTGTCGCTCGAACTCTGCTTCGAGTGCGCGCTCGACCGCCGAGAACGAGTTCATGTTCTTGACTTCGGTCTTGGTGCCGAGCTTTGCCTCCCCGAACGGTCGAACGCTGATGTTGGCGTCGACGCGAAGGCTTCCCTCCTCCATGCTGACATCGCTGACGTCCAGATAGTGGAGGATCTGCTTGAGGGTGCGAAGGTACGCCCCCGCTTCGGAGGACGCGCGCATGTCGGGCTCACTGACGATCTCGATCAGCGGCACTCCAGCGCGATTGAGGTCGATCGCGGTCGCACCCGGATAACGATCGTGGATCGATTTGCCGGCATCCTCCTCCATATGCAGTCGGGTGATGCCGATTCTGACGTCGTCGCCCTTCTCGTTCTTGCCGATTGCCAGCGATCCGCCCGTCGCCAGCGGTTGATCGAACTGCGAGATCTGATAGCCCTTCGGCAGATCGGGATAGAAATAATTCTTGCGGGCAAAGACCGACACGGGGTTGATCTGACACCCCAAGCCGAGCGCGGCCCGCGTCGCCAGCTCCACCGCGCGCTCGTTGAGAACGGGCAGCGCACCGGGCAAGGCCAGACAGACCGGGCAGGTGTTGACGTTGGGCGGCGCGCCAAAATCGGTGGAGCAACCGCAGAACGCCTTACTCCGGGTCTTCAGCTGCACGTGGACCTCGAGACCGACCACCATCTCGTAGCGGTCGCGGCTCACCGGTGCGCCTCGGCTCCGAGCGCGGCTTCGAGGGCGTACGCCACCCGGAACATCGTGTACTCGTCGAAGTGCGCGGTGATTATCTGACCCCCAACCGGCAGTCGTCTCACGCGTCCTATCGGCACCGAGATGGCCGGGACTCCAGCGAGGTTCGCCGTGACCGTGAAGATATCGTTGAGATACATCTCGTACGGATCGCTGATCGCTCCGATCGGGAACGCCGGACTCGGAGTCGTGGGCGTGAAGATCGCGTGAACGCCACCGGTGAATACGCCTCTGAAATCGTCGGCGATCAGGGTCCGGACCGCCTGCGCTTTCCTGTAGTAGGCATCGTAGTAGCCGGCCGATAGCACGTAGGTGCCGAGCATGATTCGGCGGGTGACTTCGGGTCCGAAGCCTTGCGACCTCGTGGCATCGTACATAGCGGTGAGGCCGGCACCCCTATCGACGCGCAGTCCGTATCGGACTCCATCGAAGCGGGCGAGGTTGGAGGAAGCTTCGGCGGGGGCCAGCACGTAATACACGGGAATCGCCAACGGCGATCTCGGGAGCGACACATCGCGGACCGTCGCGCCCATCGAGCGAAAGTGGTCGAGCGCGCGGTCGCAATGCGCTCTGATTGCCGGATCGAGAGAGTCCGGGAAATACTCTTTCGGTTTCCCGATGACGACACCTTTGAGCGTGGTAGCGCTCGGTGGTGGCGGAAGTGGAACCGGACTACGCCCGATACGCATCGCCTCGGTGTCCGGCTGACGCGCTTCGGGAGCCGGCTTGCCGAGCGCCGACATCCTGTAGATCGGCACGTCGGCGTCTGAGCTCGTCGAATCCATCTTGTCGAACCCGGCTATCGCCTCAAGCCCGAGCGCGGCGTCGTCGACCGTTTTGCCGAGCACGCCAATCTGGTCGAGCGATGAAGCGAACGCGACGAGACCATAGCGGCTGACGCGGCCGTAGGTCGGCTTGACTCCGACGACTCCGCAAAATGCCGCCGGCTGCCGCACCGACCCGCCGGTCTCCGATCCAAGCGCAATGGGAGTGATTCCGGCGGCGACCGCGGCCGCCGAGCCGCCGGATGACCCGCCCGGCACGCAACGCACGTCATGCGGGTTCCGCGTCGGACCGAACGCGCTGTTCTCGGTGGACGATCCCATCGCGAACTCGTCCATGTTGGTCTTAGCGACGATCAGCGCTCCGTTGGCGCGGAGGCGGGTGACCGCCGTCGCCTCGAACGGACTCACGTACCCGGCGAGAATTCGTGAGCCGCAAGTGGTGGGAAGGCCCACCGACGCGATGTTGTCCTTGATTGCTACCGGAACGCCGGCGAGGGTGCCAACGTCCGTCGCCTTCTCCACCCGCTCCTGTAGCCTGGTGGTCTCCTCGATGCTGGCGTTCTCATCGGAGTGCAAAAAGATGTTGAGAGCATCGGGTCCGGCGCCGATGTCGCGGGCTCGCTCGAACGAAGCGCGCACGATCTCGGAAGGAGCGACCTCTCCGGTGCGAACGGCCGACGCAATCTGCGCGGCACCGAGCCCGGTGTAGTCTCCGGGGTTCAAGCGCCGCTCTCGGCGGAATCCTCGTGAGTGGCGAGACGCGGGACTATGAAGAAGCCGTCGCGCATTGCCGGCGCGAACGATTCCAGCGAGCCCTCCATGGGTGGTGGAATGGTGACATCGGGGCGGAGGGGCGTGCCACCAGCGCCGACCCCGGCGGTCACCGGCACCGCCGAAGTATCGACCTGCGACAGAACTTCCATGTGCGCCAGAATGTCGCTCAGCTCGCGCGTGAGATTGTCAGCGCGCTCGGCATCGATACCCAGCCGCGCCAGCGCCGCGATGTGCAGCACGTCGTCGCGTGTGACCGCCATCAATCCTGTCCGCGCTCGAGTGTGGTGTACGCCAGCTTGATGGTCTTCCGACCGACAGCCTCGTCGTCGAAGTCGATGACGGCCTTTACCTCCCTACCGACGCCCGTCAGCTCGGCGATCGATCCTTCCCCGAACAATTTGTGCTTGACCCGCTCTCCTTTCACGTAACGGGGCTCGTCCTGGGACGCCTCGGCTTCGGCGATCGGCGTCTGGCGGCGCCAGGATGGAACCTCGTGGGTGCGGCGAGGCGGGTATGCACCGCTGAACGAAGTGTCCCGTCCGCCCACCGAGCGACGCCCGAGGGCACCGACTCGGAGCGTCTTGCGCTCCTCGATGTTGGCGCCGGCGATCTCGCGAAGAAACCTGGACTTGATCGACGGCAGCAGCTCGCCATTTCGGCGGCGCATCTCCGTATGCGAGAGGTAGAGCTTCTCCTCGGCGCGAGTGATGCCGACGTAAAAGAGCCGGCGCTCCTCCTCGAGCTTGGGCGGATCGTCGAAAGACTGTGACAGGGGGAAGAGTCCATCTTCGAGACCGGTGAGGAAGACGACCGGATACTCGAGACCCTTGGCGTTGTGGAGAGTCATGAGGGTGACCGCGTCGGCCGAAGGATCGAGCGCGTCTGCGCCGGCGACCAGCATCGCCCGCTGCAGGAAGTGGTCGAGCGGCGTCAGCCCAACTTCTCCACCATCGTCTATCACCGTTTCGGCGGCGCCGTCGATCAGTGCACCTACGTTCTCGATCCGGTCGCGCGCAGATTCAGGCCCCTCGGCCTGGAGATACTCGACATACCGGATCTCGCCGATCAGCTCCTGGATCAGCACATCGACGCTGGTGTCCCTGGCGCGATCGCGGAGCGACGAGATCAGCCTGGTGAAATCGGCCAGCGCCTTTCGCGCAGCGGGGCGCAGCGACTCCTGGAGATCCTCGCGCCCGGCGATCTCCGACAGAGGAATTCCAATCTCGCGCGAACGTGCCGCCAGCGCGTCGACGGTGGTGTCGCCGATTCCCCTCTTCGGCACCGCGATCGCGCGGCGGAACGCCTCCTCGTCCGAGGGATTGGCGATGAGCTTGAGATACGCCATCAGATCGCGAATCTCGCGTCGATCGTAAAAGCGAACGGAGCCGACGAGCCGGTAGGGAGTCGCGTCGCGGCGCAAAGCGTCCTCGAGCGCGCGGCTCTGCGCGTTCGTCCGATAGAGAACGGCGAAATCGCTGAGACCGCGATTCTCCTGGTTGCGCCGCGCCTTGATCTCCTCGATGACGAAATCGGCTTCGTCGCGCTCGTCGAGCGTCGCCACCAGAGTGACGGCCTCGCCGGCTGGCCGCGTCGCGCGCAGCGTCTTCCCCTTGCGGCTGACGTTCGGCGTTATCGCCGCGTTGGCGACTTCCAGAATGTCGGGCGTCGAACGGTAGTTCTCCTCGAGCCTTACTACCTTCGAGGCGGGAAACTCCTTCTCGAAGTCGAGAATGTTTCGGATGTCGGCGCCGCGCCATCCGTAAATGGACTGATCGTCGTCGCCGACCACCGCGACGTTGCCATGCGCGCTTCCCAGCATCTTGATGAACTGGAACTGGGCGCGGTTGGTGTCCTGATATTCGTCGACGAGTATGAACTGGAACCGGTCGCGGTAGCGCGCCAGCGTCCTCTCGTCCTTGCGAAAGATCTCCACCGGCAAAACGAGCAGGTCGTCGAAGCTGACTGCGTTGGCGGCTCGCAACGTCGCCTCGAGATTCTTGTAGACCTGCGCTGCAGCCCTGGACACCGGATCCATCGCCAGACTCTCGTATTCCGCCGCCGGCACCAGCGCGTTCTTGGCATCGGAGATCAGTGAGGCAATGACCTTGGGACTCCATTGCTTGTGGGAGATCCCCTCGCGCTCCATTACGCGCTTGATCACGCCGAGGCTGTCGTCTTCGTCGTAGATGGTGAAGCTCGATGTGCGGCCGACTGACTGCGCGGAAGTGCGCAGAATCCGCGCGCCAATTGCGTGGAAGGTACCGCTCCACATTCCCCGCGGCTCCTCGCCGAGCAGCCTGGTGATGCGGTCGCGCATCTCCCCCGCGGCCTTGTTGGTGAACGTCACAGCGAGGATGCGGGACGGGTCGACGCCGTGATGCTCGATGAGTCGCGCGATGCGCGTCGTAAGGACGCGCGTCTTTCCGGAGCCGGCCCCGGCGAGCACCAGCATCGGCCCCTCGTAATGGAGGACGGCTTCTCGCTGCGCCGGATTCAGACCCGCGAGGGGCTCGGCGCGCTCGGCGGTCGCGACTGTGGTTGACTCGGCCATCATCTCAAAATAACCGGTCAGCCGAGTACCATGTCGAAGGTCGCGCCCCGCTCGGATGGCACCAGAAGAAGATCGCCACCGTGACTGTCGCGAACGATTCGTCGGGCGAGGGAGAGCCCGATTCCCCAACCCTTCTCCTTCGTCGAGAACCCGGGATCGAAAATCTGATTGCGAATCTCGCGCGGAACGCCCGGCCCGTCGTCTGCGACTCTCACCCTGACGCGCCCTTCGGGCATCGCTTCAGCGGACAGCTCGACGCGGCCGTCGCGACCCGCCACCGCGTCGATCGCATTCTTGGTCAGGGATTCGAGCGCCCATTCGAGCAGCACCTCATCGCCCTGAATGATGAGCTCGCCCTGGTGCGAGGACGAAACGGTGACCCTCTGGGCCAGGGTCGGCACGCGAGCGCGGAAATAGGTGGCGACCCGATCCACCAGCTTCCCGAGATCGACTGGATCCTTTCGCGGTGGACGCCCGATTCGCTCGAATCGATGCGAAACGCGCTTCAACCGCTCGAGATCCGCCTCCATGTGATCGAGCGCGGCACCGGTAGTGGGCTCCGGCTCGGTCTCGCGCAGCAGCTCGATCCACCCGCTGATGCTGGAGAGCGGAGTGCCGAGCTGGTGCGCCGACTCGCGGGCCATGCCCGCCCAGATCTGTTCGCGATCCGCGCGGCCCCTCGTGCGCAGCGCGTAGGCGCCGGCGATGAGGACCATTCCGATGAGGATCGACTGCAGAACCGGAATCAGAATCAGACCGCGCACCAGCGCCGTGTTCCCGAAATGGACGGTTCCGATCCCCGGCTCGACGATCGGCACGTTTTGTCGGTCCAGCTCGACTATGTAGTTGCGCATTTCGGCGGAGCGAAGCGCGGCGGTGAACGGGATGTTGGCGGTATCGGTCGGCGTGCCGCGGGGGTCCGCGAGAATCATCGGCAAGCCTGATTCGCGGATGTGTCGCGACAGGTCGAGGAGCGCGCTGTTGGCGGCGTCGGGGTTGGGATCGCTCAGCCCGTTGTATACGCGGGCGTACATGAGGCCAACACGTGACGCTTCCTGTCTCAGCTCACGCACCACTCCGCGCGTGTAGATCACGTACCACGTGAGGAGCGCGAGTACGCCGATCGTGATGAGCGTTACCGGTGCTAGCCGGCGCATCGCTCAGGTCAGGCGCTCAGCGCCGAAGTAGGTAGAAAGCGCAGCAGGGATGCGGATTGTCCCGTCCGCCTGCTGATGGTGTTCGAGAATCGATGCGATGATCCGCGGAAAAGCAACGCCGGAGCCGTTGAGCGTGTGGATGAAGCGCGGCCTACCGCCGTCGGCCGGCTTGTATCTGATGTTGGCGCGGCGCGCCTGGAAATCCGTGAAATTGCTGCACGACGAGACCTCGAGCCATTTCCCGACGCCCGGCGCGAAGGTCTCCAGATCATAGGTGTGCGCACTGGCAAAACCGGTATCGCCAGAAGCGAGTCGCACCACGCGGTACGGCAGCTCCAGCAGCTGCAGGATCTTTTCGGCCTGTCCGGTAAGAAGCTCCAGCTCGTCGGCGGAGCGCTCCGGCGCGACGTATCGCACCAGCTCGATCTTGTCGAATTCGTGGACGCGGAGTAGTCCGCGAGTGTCCTTCCCCGCTGCGCCCGCTTCGCGCCTGAAGCAAGGCGAGTACGCGGTGAAGGCTTTCGGCAGCTCGGACTCGGGGATGACCTCGTCGCGATACAGATTGGTGAGCGGTACCTCGGCCGTCGGGATCAGAAAGCCTTCGTCGTTGCGAAGGGCGTACATGTCCTCCTCGAACTTCGGGAGCTGCGAGGTTCCGATCATGCTGGCTCTATTTACAACCACCGGTACCCAGGTCTCTTCGTACCCGTGCTCCGCCGTGTGGACGTCGAGCATGAGATTGATCAACGCCCTGACGAGTCGCGCGCCCTTTTTTCGAAAGACGATGAACCCCGAGCCGCTGATCTTGGCGCCGCGCTCGAAGTCGATGATGCCGAGGCTGGTGCCAACCTCCCAGTGGGGCTGGACGCGCGCGCCTTCGCGGGGCGTCCCCCAGCTCCGCACCACGGCGTTGTTTTCCTCGCCACCGGCGGGTACTTCGTCGAGGGTGATGTTGGGCAGCTCGAGAAGAATCCCCGACAGCTCGGCTTCCGTGTCGGCGAGCTCGCGATCCAGCCGGGCTATCTCTTCACCAAGAGCGCGGGACTGCTGCTGGAGGTCGTCGGCCGATTCCCCGGCGCGCTTGCGCTGACCGACCTGCTGGCTGACGGCATTGCGCGCGGCCTTACGTTCCTCGACCGCCTGGATCGTCTCGCGACGCGCCTGGTCGAGAGCGACGGCCCGGTCGATGGTCGGTGAGAGCGCATCGAGAGCTCCGCGACGGCGCAAGCCAGCGCGAAGTGCGTCGATGTGCTCGCGCACCATCCGCAGGTCGTGCACTGATCAGCCCGTCGGGATGCCGACCGCGAAGGAGCGGAAGCCACAATTCGGATCGACGCCCAGCTTGAAATAGATCACGCGAGACGCGGTGTTGATGCTGTCGACCACGACCTTGGCAAAAATGTTCGGGTTGAGCGCGAACTGGCAGAGATCGCCCGAGATGTTGTGCGCCGACTGCACCACCACCACCTGGCCGACCGGCATCACAAGCGCTGAATCGAGCTCGAACCCGCTGTTGGGGGCAGTAGTGATTTGCTCGAAAGTTCCGGCAATCTTCTGGAGTCCGACCGGGCGCGCGGAGCTGGGGCTCGCAACGACCAGCTTGACTGGATAGATCACGACGTCGCCGTTGGCGTTGATGTCGAAGGCGACGTCGAAGCCGGCGGACCCGTCTACGCGGACCGGTGCCCGCTGGACCAAGGCGAGGCCGCTTGGATATGCCGCCGGCGTTCCCGACAGCGCGAAGATCGAGAGGCTGTCCGTTGAAGTCGGCAGCGATGCCGTCAGACTGGTGGGATTGCCACAGGCATTCAAACCGACAACGGCCGCGATCGCCGCGAGCAGAACAAGACGAGCTTTCATCGTGTGATGAGACAGATGGGAGACTGGAGGGGTTGCTTCACGATAATACCCCGTAACTTATGGCAGTTCAAGCGATTGCCGCGCTTGACTTCACTCTTTCCGGTTCCTAGCTTCGCACCTTCTTCACCCATCAATGCCCAACATCAGAGATTTCACCAGCGCGCTTCGGCAGCGCCCCGGAGTTGATGCGGTTCTCATCTTGGGGAAGGACGGTCTTCTGATCGAAGGGTTTGCGGCTCCGGGCCTCAACAATGAGGATCTGGCGGCGCGCGTGCCGGCCCTCGTCGCCGAGGCCGAGGCACTTGGCAGAGCGACGATTCAGGGTCCAATGAACACAGCCATCCTCGAGCACCAGAAAGGTTTCGCCATCGTGGCCGCGCTCGCCGATGACACCCTGCTGCTGATCCTGCTTCGGCAATCCGCCGATCTGGGCGGGCTGCTCTTCGATGTGCGCCGGTACCGCGGCAACATCGCCTCCTTGATCTGATCGTGACCGATACGGTCGACCGCACTTGTCACGTTCTCGTCGCCGACGACGAGCCGCACATTGGTCGCATCATCAAGATGAAGCTCGAGCAGGGGCCGTTCCGGGTAAGTCTCACCTACGACGGACAGGAAGCGCTCGAATTCATCAACGGCGATGACCGGATCGATCTGGCCGTCCTGGATCTAATGATGCCGAAGCTGAGCGGGCTCGACGTGCTGCGGCAGGTTCGGGAGCAGGAAAAGTTCAAATCCCTGCCGTGCATCATTCTCACCGCCGGCGGGGACGCCAAGCACGAGCGCGACGCGCTGGCGCTCGGGGCAACAGAGTTCCTCACCAAGCCGTTCAGTCCAAAAAAACTCTACGCGCTCGTCGCGCGACTGACAGGAGCGCCCGACGAGGCGGGAATAGGCGGCGAGTGAGCCGCTGGGCCGTCGTGCTCGCGGGCGGTGTCGGCTCTCGATTCTGGCCGCTGAGCACCCCGGAGCGTCCGAAGCAGCTTCTCCCGCTCGCCACCGACAAACCACTGCTGCGCGACACAATCGATCGCCTCGCTCCGATCGTCGACCCAGCGCACACTCTGATCCTCACCAACGCGAATCTCGTCAAGACGATTCGCGGCATGCTGCCGCCGATTCCGCGAGAGAACATCATTGCCGAGCCCCAGCCCGCCGGCACGGCCGCCGCGCTCACCTGGGCGGCTCTCACCATCGAGCGGCGCGATGGCAAGGATGCGACGATGTTGTCGGTTCATGCCGACTGGTCGATCCACAATGACGCCAGGTTCCGCGAAACGCTGATCACTGCTGAAGCGGTCGCCCGCAAGACGCACACGCTTGTCACGGTCGGGGTGGTGCCGAGCCGCGGCGACCCCGGCTTCGGCTATATACAGCCGGCCGATCCCGACAAGCGAGACGGATCGCCCGTTCGTCGCTTCGTCGAGAAGCCGGATCGCCCTCAGGCCGACAAGCTGCGCGCCGAGGGTTATCTGTGGAACACGGGAATCTTCGTCTGGTGCGTTGGAGATTTTCTGGCGCAGGTCAAACAGCACGCGCGCGAGCTGGCGCGCGCCATGGCGCTCGATTCCGACGCCGATGCGGCGGAATTCTTCGGCCGAGTCAAGCAGCCGGTGTCGGTGGACGTGGCTGTGCTGGAGCGGAGCAGAAACGTCACGGTGATTCCCGGCGACTTTGGCTGGGACGACATCGGGACGTGGGCAGCGCTGGCGCGGGTGCGCACGAAAGACGAATTGGGTAACGTCACCACGGGAGAAGTCCACCTGGTCGACTGCACCGACAACGTCGTCCACGCCGAAGGCGGGACTGTCGTGATGTACGGCGTCGAAGACCTGGTCGTGGTCACGCGGGACGGCCTGACCCTTGTAACCACCAAGGAAAAAGCCGCCGACCTGAAGCGGCTCGTCGAATCGTTGCCGGCGTTGGGGGGGAAGGAATGAGCGCGCTCTATTTCTACGACGATCTGCGGGCGCGTCAGTTCGAGCCTTTTTCACTGACGCGGCCCGGCTCGGAGCTGCGCGCCGGGACTTCGCTCGTTCGTCGGCGCTGGGAGCGAATCACCGGACTGAAGAGCGCGGGGTTCATCAGCTCCAGTCACCTTGCACATTTCGAGGAAGGCGATGCACCCCCCGCCGTGCCGCTCAACTCGGAGATCCCTGCCGGCTCGGTCATCGTCAACACGCGCTGCATCCTGCCGCTCGATACCCAGCTAGACCGGTTCGACCTGCTCATGTGCGATGGATCTGCGTGCGCGGTCAAGCTGGCGCGCGAGCTCCCCGTCTCCCAGTTCAGCACCGGCTCGGTCGATCTCGGAGCGATCCAGACTAGCCTCGGCGGTCGCAAGGTGAACGGCCGCTGGATAAACGAAGTGTGGGACCTGCTGGGGACGCTGCTCGAGCAGCTGTGTGAAGACATCCCCACCCGCGCCAAACACTTAAAGCGAAGCGCCGCCCACAAGGGCGACTTGATCGGGCCGCACGAAATTCTGGTTGAAGAAGGCGCCGAGATTGCGCCTCAGGTGGTTCTCGATGCGACGGCCGGACCCATTCTCGTTCGGGTGGGCGCGAGGATCGCCCCGTTCAGTTATCTGGTGGGACCTGTCGCCGTCGGGCCTGGAACGCAGATACTCGGCGATCGAATTGCCGCGTCGTCGATCGGCGATCACTGCAAGATCAGGGGTGAGTTCAGCAACACCATCGTCGTCGGCCACAGCAACAAAGGGCACGCCGGATTCATCGGGCATTCCTACCTCGGCCGCTGGGTGAACCTGGGCGCGCTGACGACGACGAGCAATCTGAAGAACACCTACGGTCCCGTTCAGCTCTGGACGCCATCGGGCGTGCGATCCACCGGTCTGCAGTTTCTGGGAACGCTGTTTGGCGATCACGCCAAAACCGGAATCGGCCTGATGCTGAGTACCGGGACGGTGATCGGCGCCGGCGCCAACGTGTTCGGATCGAACACCCCGCCCAAGGCCGTTCCGCCATTTGCCTGGGGAGATGGCGAGCCCTACGATACGTATGACGTCACTAGATTTCTGGAAGTGGCGGCGCGAGTCATGTCGCGGCGTGAGGTCGATCTTGGTGAAAGGGGGCGCAAGCAGCTCGCCGAAGCCCACAAGCAGCGTTGGAGAGTTTGATGAAGTTGTGGATTCTTGGCAGTGGAAGCAGCGGTAACTCGGTGCTGGTTGAAACGGAGCGGTCCCGGATTCTGGTGGATGCGGGATTCTCTCCGCGGGTGCTGAAGCAGCGTCTGACCCGCGCCGGTGTTGCTCCTGAGTCGATCGAGGCCGTGGTGGTGACGCACGAGCACATCGATCACATGAAAGGAGTGGCTTCCGCGGCGCGCAAATGGGGCTGGACGATTGTGTCAACCGCGGGCACGCGCATGATGTGCCCGGCCTGGTCGCAGCTGAGGACGATTCTGACTCCGCGGAAGAGCAGCGTCGTGGTTGGCGACTTCCACCTGGAGACCGTTCCTGTCTCGCACGATGCGAGCGAGCCCATCGCCGTCATCGTCACTTCCATTGGTGAGGGCGCGCGGGCGGGAATCGTCTACGACCTCGGTCACGTGACGGAGACGGTATCGCGCGCCCTGGACAAGCTCGACGTGCTGGTGATCGAGGCCAACCACGACGAAGGGATGTTGCGCGCCGGCCCTTATCCGCCGTCGTTGCAGGCGAGAATTCGCGGGCGGTTCGGGCACCTCAGCAACGGTGATGCGGCCCGTGTGGCCGGTGACAGCATTCACCGCGGCCTCAACAACATCGTGCTCGCGCATCTCAGCGAGAAGAACAACACGCCCAGGGCAGCTCTCGACACCGTCGGCGAGTCGCTGAGGCGCGCGCGCTTCAGGGGTCGTCTGAGCGCAGCGTCACAGGACAAAGTGACGGGACCGGTTTGCGTCGGGGCCGGACTCGCGGCGTCCGCCCCCGTTCAGCTCGCGCTGGGGCTCTAGCTAAGGTTTCGGTCGCCGATTGCCGGCATATAGCGCGAAAAGCAGCGCGGCCACCATCAGGATCCCAAAAAGCCAGTAGAAGTTCATCGCGTCATCGACCCTCGACGTCGCGGTCGCCGGGAGTCTTTCGCTCCGCTCTTCCCTCCCCGGGATGCGACTGGGCCTCGTGAAAGCGCTCTCCCTTCAATCGGACGGCATCGACGAAGCGCTCATACTCTGTGTCCGAAAGCTCGTCGGCAATCGCCGGTACCAGCCCTTTGACCAGAGTAATCCGCTCGGCCAGGGTCAGCTCATTCACCGCGGTGACCAGCTTTCGCAGTCGCGGGTGATTCATCCACTCCGTTTCCTTGCTCGTTGTCATCTCGTTCTCCGTGAGCCGCTTCGGCAACGCAATAATCTACGGCTTCTGCAACTTCAGTCTGGTGCGACGGAATGTGGACCATCGCTCGAGAAGGGTGTCGAGCGATCTCTCCAGCTCTCCGGCGGCCGCGACCGCCTGGCTGGTGGGCTCGGCGTCGGCGCCCTCGACGGTGTCGAGAACCCCGGCCAGCTCTTCGTTCAACCGCACCAGGCTGGCCGCGGTTCCACCGGCACCTCCCGTTTCCATGATTGCCAGGGCCGAGTCGATGGCGACCAGCGAGTCGGCGATTTCCTTTCGCTTCGCGCCTTCACGCTGGGTCTTGAGGAGCGTGCGCTGGGCACGCAGATCGGACAGAGCCGCAAAGTCGCGGGCGATCGCGTCGTTCATGCGCACGCCAATGTCCCGCTGGAGCAGGAGTCCCGCGCTCGATATGCGGACGCGTGGATCCATTCTCACGCTGAGCGGCTGAGCGTAGCTCCTGCCGTCGACCTGCAGGCGAATGGTGTAGGCGCCAGGGAGAACCGCCGGCCCCAGCGGGAATAGCGGGGTGGCACCGTAGATTGCCGAGATCGGATAGTCGCGGGCGAGCACTTGCGGTGGCGGATAATGCAGATCCCACACGAACTGATGTGTGCCCCTGCTCGCGGCAACGCGCTGCGGTGGCCGGATCCAGTAAGTCGGGACGTTCACTTCCTTGTCGATCTGCTCTACGGAATCCCGACTGGAGAACTCTCGAATCAGCTTCCCGGCGCCGTCCAGGATCTGAATCACGACCGGGGTTTTTGCGTCTCCGGCGAGCCGGTAATTGATGATCGCGCCATCGGGAGGATTCTTGCCGGCCGGCTCCTCCGGGGGGAGTGGAGTGTCGGTGTTCTTGTCCCGGCGAAATCTGTAGGTGAGCTTGGGCTTGAACAGGTACGTCTCGCTGCCCGGCTTCGCGTCGAGCTGGCGCAGGGGCGTCATGTCGTCGAGAATCCAGAAGGAGCGGCCGTGAGTGCCGACGACGATGTCGTCATCGTGAATCACCAGGTCACGAATCGAGGTCGCCGGCATGTTGAGACGAAGGGGCTGCCACTGCTCGCCGTCGTCGAGCGAGAAATACACGGCGCGCTCCGTGCCAGCGAACAGCAATCCCTTTCTCACCGGATCTTCACGTACGGAGTTCACGACTTCGTCGTCGGGAATCCCGCGGACGATCTCTGTCCAGGTCTTGCCTCCGTCATGGGTTCGATAGATGTAGGGATGAAGGTCATCGAGCTTGAAGCGGTTAATCGCAGCGTAGGCAGTTTCGTCGTCGAAGTGCGACGCCTCCATCAGCGACACCTTGCTCCACGGCGTCAGCGCCGGTGGGGTGACGTTGTTCCAGCTCTTGCCGCCATCGCGCGTGACGTAGATCACACCGTCGTCTGAACCGGTCCAGATGGTATTGATGCTCCGGAACGAAGGCGCGACGGTGTAGATGACGCCACGATTCTTCGCGTCCGACAGATTGCCGTTGGTGTACATGCCGTAGCTGGCGGGCACGTTGTAGTCGCGGCGGGTGAGGTCCGGACTGATGACATCCCAGCTGTGACCGCCAGTGGTCGTTTTGAACAACACGTTGCCGGCGAAATAGAGGACGTGTGGATCGACCGACGAGAAGATCACCGGAGCCGTGCGGAGGAAGCGGTACTTGCCCGAGCGCACTGCTTCCGGACTGACGTTCTGCACTTCGCGGGAGCGCTGATCGAAGCGGGTGATCTTTCCGCCGAATATGATGTCGGGATCGAGTGGGTCGGGCGCGATGTAGCCGTACTCTTCGGCGCCAACGGGATTCCAATCGCTGAAGGTGATCGCACCATAGTCGCCGCGGCTCATCGTCCCGACCGAGCCGCTCTCCTGCTGGCCGCCGTACACCCGGTAGGGAATCTGGTTGTCGGTGATCACGTGGTAGAATTGGGCCGTCGGCTGGTTGTACCACGAGCTCCATGTCCGACCGCCGTTGACCGTGATAGTCCCACCCTGGTCGGCGGCTATGAGGATGATGTCCGGATTGTCCGGGTTGATCCAGATTCGATGGTAGTCGTCGCCTCCCGGCGCGCCCTTTATCGCCGTGAAAGTCTTGCCACCGTCGTCAGAGCGGTAAGTCGAAGTATTGGCGGAGTAGACGACATCGCGGTTGCGGGGGTCGACCTTAACCTCCGCGAAGTCCGATGCGCGGCCCCAGACTCTTACCTCAGTGTTGGTGCGTCGCCACGTCTCACCTGCGTCGTCGGAGCGGTAGATGCCGCCCAGGTCGGGGGCGTCGACGGTGGCGTACATGCGGGTCGGATCGTTGGGCGCGATGGCGAAGCCGATTCTTCCGAGCCCCTGCGCCGCGCTCGGGAACCCCTTCCCCACCTCGCGCCACGTCGATCCCCCGTCAGTCGACTTGAACAATCCGCTGAGCGGACCATTCCACGAAGCGTTCTCCCACGGCCCCTGTCGTCCGGCCCAGAGCGCGGCGTAGATGATCTGTGGATTGGCCGGGTCGAACGCGACCTCGCTTGCCCCGGTGTTTTCGTCCCGGTACAACACGCGCTCGAAGCTCTCGCCGCCGTTAGTGGATCGATAAACTCCGCGCTCGGTGTTGGGCCCGTACGGATGGCCGAGCACAGCGACGAACACGCGATTCTCGTCGCGGGGATCGACGATGATGCCGGCAATCTGCTGCCCATCGCGAAGTCCCAGGTGGTGCCAGGTTTTGCCGGCGTCGGTGGACTTGTAGACCCCGTCGCCGGTGGAAAGATCAGGTCGCTGGACTCCTTCACCGCTACCGACGTAGACCACGTTCGGACTGGACGGCGCCACAGCGACATCGCCTACCGATCCGGTCGGCTGGTGGTCGAAGACCGGCGTCCAGACGCGTCCGTAATCAGTCGTCTTCCAGACACCCCCGTTGTTGACGCCGATGTAGAAGACGTTGGGTTGCCCGCGCACGCCGGTAGCGCCGATGGTCCGCCCGCCGCGAAATGGCCCGATCATGCGCCATTCGAGACTCGAATAGAGCGACGGATCGATTTGCTGGGCGGACCCGCTGGGCGCCGAAGCGACGACCGCGAGAAGCGATACGACCAGAGTCTTGGCTGGGACAGTCACAATTGATCGGGGAGTGGTTTGGCTCGCAGCGGGCGCACAGGAAATTGCAAGTCCCCGCGAACGGCGGCCAGTCGGCACAGACTGGTTTGCCTAAAGAAAACCCGGTTCGGAGTGGAACGGCATTTGAATAATCATTTGTATGATGACAAGCAAAAACACGAACCTCAGCCGCAAAATGGTCATGAACCGTAAGCTTTTGACCGGCTTTCTTTCCTTCGCAGCGATGATGCCCGCGGCGCGACTATCGGCCCAGATCGACCTTCCGCCGACGGCGCCCGCGAATGGGAGGCAGGTCCAGCCACCCGAGGACGGATATCAAGAGCCGCTGATGCTGACGGCCAGCCTCGGTGCTCGGATTCTTACCGTGCGCCGCGGTGACAGCACGCTCAAGACTTACGCTGTTGCGGTCGGTCAGGAGCGCTATCCGACTCCCGTCGGCACTTACACCATTCGCAAAATCGTCTGGAACCCGAGCTGGCGTCCGCCACCGGACGCCGAGTGGGCGAAGGGAAAAAGCGCGAAAGGGCCGGGCGATCCGGGCAACCCGATGAAGGTGGTGAAGATCTTCTTTCACGAGCCCGACTACTACATCCACGGCACCGGAGACGTCGAGAGTCTCGGCTCTGCCGCGTCACACGGCTGTCTGCGGATGGATCCCAGCGAAGTGGCCGACCTCGCGAAGCTGATCATGGAGCACGGCGGCGCGCCCCAGGACGAGAACTGGTTCTGGCGGATTCTGCACTCGAGGCGCGAGGAAAAAGTCGTCTACCTCGAGAACCCCGTTTCGTTGACCGTCACTGACTGAGGAAGCGAAAACGAAGGAGAGGTGAGTCAGGGCTGGTAGCTCTGGCTCACCTCTTTTTTCGTCGCACGGCCAGGCGCCGTTGCCGTGAATGCAGCGAGCACGCCGGCAGCGATCTTGAGCGCCGACGCGAGCACATAGCCCGTCGGCAGGCCGTGGTGTCCCGCGAGCGATCCACTGATCGATAGCGCGATTGCCGCAATCGCCACCACGACGCCGTGCGAAGCCTGACGCGCGCTCAGTCGTCGCATCAGCAGCCGCGCGAAGAGAAATGTGTAGAGGGTACCGCCTGCGATTCCCACCACCGCTCCGACGCGCGCGGCGAAAGCGGCGTAGTCGGCATCGCTGACCCCGCGGTCGATCACATACCGATAGGTCATCACGATGGCGATGATGGTGAAAATCGTGGCCACCTCGGCGAGCAGACCGTAAACGATGGCGCGGAGCCAGCGATCACTCCGCGCCTCCACGGCAGCCGACGTCATGGCTTTACCGTGAACGGAATCGAGTACTCGCGATCGTCCCAGGCGAAACGCAGCAGGCCGCCGCTCGACTGCGGCACGATGCCGATCACGAACTGCTCGACGGGCGGCGATACCTGTCGGGACGTCAGATCGAGGCGGGTGAAATCCTTGTCGCCGTGATAGTCGGTTCCCCATTGGCCGGTCTCGCTGTTGATGATCAGCTTGGCGCCGGTCGCTGTGGGCAGGCTCCACAGCGTATACTTTCCGACGGGTACGACCGTATTTCCGAAGACGAGATCCTTGTCGGTGGTGAACATCGTTGCCGCGTTGGCACCCGTTCGCCAGACCTGATCATACGGTACCACCTGGCCGAAGATGACGCGTCCGCGCTTGAGCGGCCGGCTGTAGGCAACGGCGATATTGGCGCCGGCGACGCTGGCCTTGACGGTATCCGGCGGCGACATCTCACCCGTCGCGCCGCCTTTGGCCACCTCGGCGGCAGCCCAGCTCCTGAGCACGTTGTCCATGTCGACGCTCGGCACCCGCTGCGCAATGGTTTTGATCGTAGTCGCCCGCGCATCGACGCCGAGGATCTGACCGCGCCGATCGACACGCGCCACTTCGATCCAGCCGGGGAAAAACGTGCTGTTGAAGACCACAGAATCAGCGCCGCGGCGATGAAGAATCAGGGACGACGTTGGGTTGTTGCCGGGCGAGACCAGCGCATAAACGGCGCTGTCGCGATCGAGGGCCGATGAGGAAATGAGCTGCTCGTAGATTCCGTACGACGGCGGCCCCAGTCCAAGCAGCGGCGAAGCGACGCCGTGAAAGACTTTTTTTCCGCTTGTGGCCGAGTCCACCTTTCCACCGCGATGCACTTCGAACACGGCGGTGGAGTCGGCGAAGCTCGCTGTCGCCTGGATGGCGGGCGGCGCGTTCGGGTCCGCACCCGGGCGGCGGGTAACGGTAGAAAATGACTTTATCTCGCCGCGCGGGCCGAGATCGGCGACGTAATGGACGGTGCGCACCCGCGGGTATCGGAGCGCCAGATCTCCCTCGAGGCGATCCCTGGATCGGGTGTAGCGCTCGACGGCAACCGTATCGACACCGAGACGTGTGACGATGTACGCCGGAGCGGATTGGGCCTTCACCGAGCCGGCAGTGAGAAGAAGAAAAGCAGCGGTCGTGAATCTCAGTGACATGTGGGCATCCTGGTGCAGGACGTGAAGAGACGGGTGCGACGACCTTGATAGTGCATGTGTGCGCGTCGCAAGGCAACGCCGCCATGCGCGCATGAAAAAAGGGAGCCGCCGAAGCGACTCCCTTTTGACATGTCTAAGCGGTTGAGGCTAGTACATGCCTCCCATGCCGCCCGGCGGGCCGCCGCCCGCGGCGCCGGCCGGAGTCGGCTCCTTCTTCTCGACGATCAGCGCTTCGGTCGTGAGCAGCAGTCCCGCGATCGACGCTGCGTTCTGCAGCGCGGTGCGGGTGACCTTGGTCGGGTCGATGACGCCGGCCGCGACCAGATCCTCGTACTCGTCGGTGAGGGCGTTGTAGCCGTAGTTGTTCTCCTTCGAGTTCCGGATCTTCTCGACGACGATGGAGCCTTCACCACCGGCGTTCTGGACGATCATGCGCATCGGCTCTTCGACGGCGCGACGAATGATGTCGACGCCGATCTGCTCGTCGCTCTCATCCAGCTTGAGGGTCTTGAGCGCTTTCTGGGCGCGCACCAGGGCCACCCCGCCTCCGGGGACGATTCCCTCTTCGACGGCGGCGCGGGTCGCGTGAAGCGCATCCTCGACTCTCGCCTTCTTTTCCTTCATCTCGCTCTCGGTCGCCGCACCGACGTTGATCACCGCGACGCCGCCGGCGAGCTTGGCCAGACGCTCCTGGAGCTTCTCACGGTCGTAGTCGGAGGTCGTCTTGTCGATCGCCGCTTTGATCTCCTTGATGCGACCTTTGATCTTGTCTTCGTCGCCCTGGCCATCGATGATGGTGGTGTTTTCCTTGTCGACGACGATCCGCTTGGCGCGGCCGAGGTCGGTGACGACGGCGTTCTCGAGCTTGAACCCGACTTCCTCGGAGATGACCTGGCCACCGGTGAGATTCGCGATGTCCTCGAGCATCGCCTTGCGACGATCGCCGAAGCCCGGAGCCTTCACCGCGGCGACGCGCAGCGTGCCGCGCAGCTTGTTGACGACCAGAGTCGCCAGTGCCTCACCCTCGATGTCCTCGGCGATGATGAGCAACGGCTTGCCCATCTGCGCGACCTTCTCGAGGATGGGGAGCAGATCCTTCATCGACGAGATCTTCTTGTCGTGGATGAGGATCAACGCATCTTCGAGCGCCGCTTCCATCTTCTCCGGATCCGTAACGAAGTACGGGGAGAGATAGCCGCGGTCGAATTGCATTCCCTCGACGGTCTCGAGAGTAGTCTCGAGGCCCTTCGCCTCTTCGACCGTGATGACGCCGTCCTTGCCGACCTTCTCCATCGCCTCGGCGATCAGATCACCGATCTCCTTGTCGTTGTTGGCGGAGATGGATCCGACCTGGGCGATCTCCTTCTTGCCCTTGGTCGGGACGCTCATCTTCTTGAGCTCCTCGACGACGGCGGCGACGGCGGAATCGATGCCGCGCTTGAGCGCCATCGGATTGACGCCGGCGGTGACGTTCTTGAGGCCTTCGCGGAAGATGGCCTGAGCGAGAACCGTGGCGGTGGTGGTGCCGTCACCAGCGAGATCGCTCGTCTTGGTGGCGACTTCCTTCACCATCTGGGCGCCCATGTTCTCCAGCGGATCGGAAAGCTCGATCTCCTTGGCGACGGTGACGCCGTCCTTGGTGACGGTTGGAGCGCCGAACTTCTTGTCGATGACGACGTTGCGGCCCTTGGGGCCGAGGGTGACCTTGACTGCTTCCGCGAGCTGATCGACGCCACGCTTGAGAGCGGCGCGCGCGTCGGTGTTGAAGTGTAGTTCCTTGGCTGCCATATGTTTGCTCTGTTGGTGGCTGGTTTAGTTCACGACCGCGAGTACATCGGACTCGCGAAGGATCAGAAGCTGTTCGGCGTCGATGGTGACTTCGGTGCCGCTGTACTTCCCGTAGAGCACCTTGTCGCCCACCTTGAGCTCCATCGGTACGCGAACGTTTTTCTCGTAGCGGCCGGGGCCGACGGCGATGATCTCGCCCTGCTGTGGCTTCTCCTTGGCGGTGTCGGGAATGAACAGTCCGCCGCGCATTTGCTCGGTGTCCTCGAGCGCCTTGACGACGACGCGGTCGGCAAGCGGTGCGACCTTGGTGCTGGCTTGGGTTTTTGTGGCCATAGTTAGCTGCCCTTCTGAAGAGTGGCTGGGTGGTAGGATTGGCTCTTGTTAGCACTCAGCAGTG
>DASXGU010000263.1:0-6781 GCA_036488915.1 Gemmatimonadaceae bacterium
CGTAGGAAACACCGAGCAGGGAGTTGAGATCGTTGGCGGTGTCGGCGGACGGAGCGATGATTCTGTCGGCGGCAGCCACCAATTTCCAGAGCGCGCGCGCGGTGTACCAGCGATGCCACGCCGGCATCGTCTCGGGCCAGCGAACCGGAACCAGGTCGTGGACGGTCATCACGAACGGAGGTCGTCCCCGCGTCAACGGGCCCCGGAGGAGAGGGGAGTGATAGACATCGGCTCCAATGCGCGCTGCCGCTCGACGAGCCCGCCACGGATACCAGAGGAGGTCGTGTCGCGCAGTGAGCAGCTTCTTGCGCAGCGTCCCCCGTGAGACTACTTCGCCTCCTCCGAGCTGGACCACTCTCAGATCGGATATCTCGCCGAGACCGCTCGCAAGGTTGCGCGCGTAGCGTGCGATCCCGGCGCCGGAGTGACGCAGATGCTCGGCGTCGAGCGCGATCGTCAGCACTCGTTGCCGGTCAGGCGACTGGGGTCAGCTCCAGCGTCCGTGCTGGATATGAGCTGGGTGTGACACGCTGGGACATGGTGACGACCGCTCCGGCGAGCCAGAAAAACAGCCACCCGAATGTGATCGAGCTGAACACCACGGCGGTCATGCCGTTGATCATGAGCCCGACTGTCGCCAGCCAGATAGACGCGCCGATTCGGCTTTGGGTCTCATTTTCGGCGCGATGAAAGAGGTTGAGCGCGTGGCCGGTGATCGACCCCAGGGCCAGAACCAGCAGCAACACTCCGGCGATTCCCATTTGCACGCCATAGGTGAGATACAGGTTGTCGCCGGTGATGTGCGCCAGGCCCGTTCGTGCCGCTGCCACGTCCGCCGTGCCGAGACCGAAACCCCAGGGTTGCTCGATGAATGCAAGCGCTCCATTCGACCAATCGCTCAGGTGCCCGGCGGTGCTCGCTTCCTGGCCAGACAAGGTGTTCAGCACGTAGATGGGAAAGCCCGGCACGAGCACCATCGCCGCCAGGAACAACATCGCCGCCAGCGCCAGACCGGCCACCGCCCACTCGGGACGTCGTCGCATGAGGATCAACAGCAGTGCCTGCAACAGCGCGACGATGATGGTCATGCGGGTGATCGTCAGGAGCAGGGCTACGCAGACGATTGCGTAGGCGGAGATCAGCCACATCGATCGCTTGGGGCGCCACACCACCCATGTAGTCACGAGGGGAAAGAACAGAATGAAAGGCACCGCGAATCCCTGGCCGCCCAGGTAGACCGAGCCGGCGCGCCGCACCTGGTGTCCGCCGAGGACGGCCCAGTAGTTGGTGGGCAATCCCCAGTCGTTGCCGCCCGTCATCGAGCTGGCCTGCAGAAAGTCGTTGAAGTACGCCGCGACGCCGAGCGCGACGAGGCCGATGGGCGGCACGAGGAAGCGCTCCAGAATTCCGAGGACGCAGGTGACGAGCACGAGCACGAAGATTTTCTTCATCGTCGAGTCGTCGATCACGTCCGGCGTGGCGCGTCCGACGAAATAGAGCAGCATGAAGAAGACGGACTGGCGCAGGCCGAGCATCTGTGTGCTGAAAGGAACGTGGCTGCCGAGCAGCAGACTCCCGGCCGCGAGATACGCGACCGCAACGGCGAGCAGGGCGGCGATCCAGAAATCGGTCCACGTCATAGTCACGCCAGGACCGCGGCCGGTGATGGCCCGGACCAAGACGAGCAACACTATCAGGACGAGGGCTATTTCCTTCCAGGCGGCGATCTCGCGAACCAGGCCCTCCGGCAGCCTCAGGGGCCCGAACAGAATCGCCATCACCAGAGAGTGAAACGCCAGGCCCCAGGCCAGAGCGGGGAAAACGATCCGGCTCAGCACCGAGCGATTCACTTCAGGAGACGCGCGGGCGGCGGCGTCGCTCTCCGATAGGGAAGGGGAGCGCGGCGATCGAGTCGCTCAGCGCGTTGGCGGTCGCCGGGTTGCGCCCGCGCCAATCGTCCAGAATTGTCGCGCTACCGGCCGTCAGCAAACCGAGCAATGCGCCGACGAAGAGAGAGCTGGCGAGCAAAATCCAATAGCGCGGCCACTGTGCCTTCCACGGCGGCACCGCAGGGTCGACGACAGTGATCTCCGCCGCATCGTTGAACTCGTCGAGTCTCGCCGTCTCGAACTGACGCTGTAATGTCAAAAAAAGGTCGCTGGCGACGTCCACGTTGCGCCGCAGACGGCCTTCCTCGAAAACCAGCTGTGGCGACGTCCGCCACTGGCGGTTCTGATCATAAAAAACGCGCTGCTGTTCTTCCGCGTCGCGCAGCTCCAGCTTGGCGCTGTCGAGGCGGCTCTGCACGAAAACGCGCTTCGACCGGGCGCGTGACACGCGCTGCTCGTGGTTGAAAGCGTCGACCAGCTCGATCGTGCGATTGGCTATCGCCGCCGCCAGCTCGGACCACCGGGCATCGACGGTAACGAGGACCAGATTGGTTTTGAGGTCGAAGTCGGTGGAGATCGACTTACTGAGGGTCTTGATGCCAAGCTCCATGCGGCGCTGCGGGTTGTTGCTGCGCGGGCGCAGAATCTCCAGCAGTGTAGCGCTATCGCGCGGGGAACTGCCCCGCGGATCCTGGAACCTCGAGCGCAGCAGACGCCGCTTCAGCTCGTCGCTCTCTATCAGCCTGACGTAGAACCCCGGTGACTCCGAGGGATCCCCGCCGGGACTGACGCCAAGCTGAGATGCAATGCCACTTAGTCCCGCGCCGCTTCCGGAAAGCGCGCTTGCCATCTTGCTGCTGCTCGAACCGGCCGTGACAAAGGATGCCCGCGCCTGATAGACCGGAGGCAGCACTACCGCGGCGATGGCGGCCAGGACCACTGTCCCCGCCACCACCCACAGGATGAGCCGCCAGCGCGAGATCACGCCCGCGAGCCAGACGCCGAATGTCAGTGGCTGCTGAGTCATTCTCACCATGCTACTATGGGCGTGGCTTTTCCGCTACGAGATACGCGGACCATCCGAGCCAGTGCAGCATGGCGACGTACCGTTTGCGCGTCGGACGCCGCCACAGCGAGAGCAACGGATAAGCCCCGGCGAAGAGCCAGTTTCGCGAGCGTCCACTCTGTCTTACCGTGAGCCCGACCTGGCGCGCTGCCCCTTCGAGCGAGCCAATTGTCACCGGCTCGATGTGGGTCGGATCGTCGTAGAAGTTTACGGTTACCTTGCCGCGCAGTACCGGGGGCGGGCTTGGCGTATCGACGGACTCGACTCCGGGAGTCTCGATGTAAACCCGGCCGCCGGGCTTGAGCAGCCGCGCCACCTCGCGCCAGAGAGCGTTCATGGTGCGGAGATGCTCGACGACGTGCATACAGGTGATCGCATCGAAGGAGGCGTCGGGCCAGGGGAGCGCGTCACTTTCAAGGTTTGCCCTGGCGAACGATGTTCCGGGCGGCATTTGCGCGGGGGCTCCGGCGATGTCGACTGACGCGAGTCTCAGATCGGGCCTCAGCTCCGCCATATGACAAAGCGTTTGGCCGTCGGACGAGCCGAGGTCCAGCAACGTGCCGTTTCTCGGAGTCGCCGCGACGAATGCCGAGCGTGTGTCGATCCAGGGGATCCGACGCCACAGGGACCAGTTCATCGCCTATCCGACTTCGCTGCCGCGCGGCAACCTAGTGTCTTGCGGCGATGACGAGAGTGGCTAGTCCGGCCAGCACCTGGGCAATTACACCGGCACTGGAAAGAATGTCGAGGCCCTTGTCCAACGGATCGCGTTCGGGGACGAACACGGTGCTGCCGGCGCTCGGTTTGGGAATGCCGTCGGGCAGCAGGAAGCGGTTTTGGCGTGAGTCTACTTTCCCATTGGGCTGGGTCACGTAGGCGCGGTCGACGTCCGCCTTTCTGGATGGACCGCCGGCAGCGCGAATGTAGTAATCGATAGTCTTACCCGGCGACCACGTGACGGCGACCGGTGCGTTGACCGCACCTTGAACGTTGACGACGGCGTTGTAGCGTGGGATGTAAAGGGAGTCGCCGTCCTGAAGGGGCAGATTATCGAGCGACTTCGGGTCGCGCAGAACCTCGGGAAGCTCAATACCGATGCGACCGACGCCGTTGCTCTTCCTGTAAAAAACCACTCCGTTGGCGTACCCGTCCGGTGTGATACCACCGGCACGCTTGATGAGATCGGTAATCCGCTCACTCTTTGTGGTGAGGGTGTAACGACCAGGATACTTGACCTCGCCTGCTATCACAGCCGTGCGCTGCAGCTCCCAGTTTGGCTGCCGCAGGATCAGGATGTTGTCGTACGGCTGCACGGTTACTTCCGGATTTGGACCCGATGACGCCGGAAGCCCTGGGGGCCCCAGGTATTTGCCGTCGGGTTGCCGCTCGAATAAGTAGCTGGAGTCGAGGGGGACCCTAAACGTCTGCGCGGTGACCCCGCCGGCGCGGTTCGCCGGCAGGCGGGCGACCTCTGCTTCGTTGAGGTACGCGCTTTGATCCAGTCCGCCGGCCAGCAGCACCAGGTCGCGGATCGTCATCCCCTCTCTGTACGGGAACTGGCCACTCTTGCGAACTGCGCCGTTGATGGCCACGTACCGCGTCGGCCGGAACTCGGACCTCGAAAAGACGCTGATTTCGTCGTCTTCCTGGAGCGGAATGTCATTGATCACTCCGCCGGTCGTATCTCGGAGCGCTGCTCGCAGCTGCACTTTGGAGGAGTCGGGCTGAGTCCGGGTGATGAGCACCTGGCCGAGGTAAACGTCGGGCTTGACTCCGCCGGCAAGACGGAGCGCGTCCGAGACGCGCATGCCGGGTGAAAGGCCTTGGCTCCCCGGCGCCCACACGTCCCCGGCTACGAAAATCCGATTGCGGACACGTGAAGCCACGGAGAACACGCGAATGACGTCGCCGTCGAAAACCGGGATCGACGGTCCGGTGCCGGAAGTGAACTGGTCGGAGACGATGTCGGTAACGATCCGGTCGCGCCCACCCAGTGGACGTTGCGAAGGAGGCACGATGCGGTCGATCTGAACGCGACGCCGAGCTGCCGTAGCCTTGAAACCGCCGGCGTAACGGATCGCGTCGGCAAGAGTCTCGTTAGCCTTCATCTCGTAGGTAGCCGGCCGGGCGATCTCTCCAACCACGCGCACGCGCGGCCCATGAATCGGCACGAACACGAGGTCACTATTTGTCAGGCGAACGTCGTGCGCGGTGTTGCCGTTGAGTAGATAGTCGTACACGTCGAGGGTGTCGGCGGGAGCCCCACCGCGCCGGATGAGCACGTTTCGGAGGCTGCCGTTATCCGTCGGTCCCCGAGCCGCGTACAGTGCTGTCAGGGCCGTCCCCGCGCTGGAGACTCGGTAGCTGCCGGGTCTTAGCACGTCGCCGGTGACGAAAATCTGATTGCTGGCGAGTCGCGCTGGCGTGACGTAAAAGTGGGTAGTCGCGCCCGGTCCACGTCGAACTCCCGAATAGACTCGACCAAGGCGCGAGTACAAAACGTTTTCCAGCTCCGCCATAGTAAGATTGTTCACCGGAATCAAACCGACGCCGTTGGGGATGACGACGAATCCCTCGCGTGTCACGTCGAGCGTGTACGACGCTTCGACGTCTCCGGTCAGAACTAGTACCAGCCGATCGCCCGGGGTTATGCGATAATTCGCGTCGACGGGGCCGTTGAGATTTGCGTCGAACTGGGTGGTGTTGTTGCGGAAGAAATCGAGTCCGAAGATGACGAATCCGCTATCGACATCGATCTTGGCTTTTATGAGTCCTTTGTTGATCGAATCCCGCTGGGCGACGCAACGATCGCGGAGCTCGCGGCGGCGGTCTGCCAGTCTCCGCTTGTTGGCGAGGGTATCAACGAGTCCGCTGGGGAGCGTATCAGCGACGGTGAGCGAGTCGGGCTCGATGCCGCAGCGAAGCAAATCAACTTCGGTGGTATCGGCGATGCCTAGCTGGGTGATGGCCGCGAAAACGTCGGCAGAGGACGTCGTGCTGTCGGGGATGGAGGTGCTTCCGGGCAGGTAGGCGTCGAGGAGATTTTCCGGATAGCCCTCGGCGCGGAGTCGCGCGCGCACCTGATCGGGCGTGAGTCCACTCGTCATAATCCGCTGCCGCAGCTGCTGGAGCAAAGCGGGGTTGTTCTGCAGCATCTGCTGCGCCTGCGCTGCGGTTGGATTTTGCGCGACGATCGGGGCCGCGAGCGCGAGTAGGCCAGCGAGAGCTAGAAGCGGACTGAGCTTCGAACGGGTCATTCGTGTGGTCGAGTGGAGGAGCCGGGTTGGAATGGTCGCGCAGGGACTCGAACCCCGGACCTCTGCTGTGTGAAAGCAGCGCTCTAACCAGCTGAGCTACGCGACCGACTAAAAAGCTCCCGCGCTCGCCTGCGGGAGCCCTGCGGTACAGAACCTACAACGTTATCGCGCGAACCGCTTTAGCGGTAGGGAAGTGTGCCCGCAGGCTCGAGCTTGAACCTTCGAGATAGGGTACCCGCGCCGTTCGTGAGCTCTGGCTTCGATTCTTGCCAAACGAGTAGGGGAAATGGCTGCCGCACTGCATGCGGTAACCCGAATGGCTACCGCATTGGATACGGTAGCCTGATCAAACAGTGACAAGTGAGCACCATGCAAAATGTTGATGCGGCGACGGTTGCCGGTTTTGGGGAAGAGTGGTCTCGGTTCAACCAGTCGGAGGTGTCGGATTCGGAGCTGCAAACCATGTTCGACGCATACTTCGATCTCTTCCCCTGGCACATGCTCCCGCCAAACGCGGACGGGTTTGATCTTGGGTGTGGATCAGGACGCTGGGCCGCCCTCGTTGCACC
>DASXGU010000269.1:0-12771 GCA_036488915.1 Gemmatimonadaceae bacterium
ATGAGCGGGATGCAGCAAATGGCGATGATGAAATTGGTCGTCACACCAGCCAGCGACACGATGATGTCGCCACGCTTGAAGTTCCGATAATTGCGCGGCACTACCGGCACCGGCTTGGCTCCGCCGAACGCGATCCCCGTCGTGAAATACGTGATCAGCGGCAGGAGGATCGTCATGAACAGATCGATGTGTGGAATCGGATTCCAGGTCAGACGTCCGAGTGAGTAGGCGGTTGTATCACCCTGTTTGAGCGCGGCGTATCCATGGGCATACTCATGCGCGACCATGGAGAACAGCAGTACCGGCGCGATGAGAATGAACTGCTCGAACGATTTGTCCAATTGGCTCTGGCTGGGGATTTGGCTCGCGCGTAGAAGTTAGCATTTCGCGTCATGCCTCGGCACCCGGAAACCCCAAAAGAATCAGTCACTCCGCGGCTGACCGATGCGGCAGCGCGCGCTCCGTGGGACGCGGCCACCGTGGGCGATGCCGCTTGACGTAACCCCTTGCAGGAAGCAAATTTCACGGCTACACCATAGTCAAAAAACGCCCGGAGAATCGGTTAGTGCCAAATCTCGCCTCAGCCAAGAAACACATGCGGAAGTCGCGCGCCGCTGCCCTTCGCAACCGCGCGCAAAAGTCCACGCTTCGTACCGCCCTCAAGAGAGCATCGGCGGGAAGCGCTGAGGAGAGACTCACCGCGGTCCGGCTTCTCGATCGTGCCGCGCGCAAAGGACTGATTCACCGCAACGCAGCTGCCCGCCACAAGAGCAAGCTGGCAAAAGCCTCCAAGTGAGAAAGGGCGCCTCGGGCGCCCTTCTGGTTCGAGTCAGAAAGAAGGGCGCCCACGGGCGCCCTTTTACATCGTGGCCAGCTCGCCCCCGCATCGCTCGCAGTACCATTCGGTCGGATAATTCGCCGCGCCGCACTCGGGGCACTTGAGGGTCTTGTGCTGTTCCGACCGCGGGTCCTGGCCACCGCTCTTCGGCACCGAAGGCGGGGTCGCCACAGCCGCGCTCGAGGGCGGCGTGCTCGGCGCGCCCTGCGGCCTCAACACCGGAAACTGATCGAACGGCGACCGCGCCGATGGCGTGCCGGTCGGAGTAGACGACGGCCGGCTGGCAACCGGCTGTTCGGCGCGCGATGGCGGGTTCAGAGTTGGCGGCTCGGGGACCGCGGGTCGGGGCACGACGGGAGAAATCGGCGACCCGCCGCGGGTCCCGTCTTCCGAACCGGGGCGCGAGTTCGCAATTGCTCCTGCCTGCTGCTCCTTCACGCTGAGCGCGAAGATACGATTGAGCTCGGTGAGCTGGTTATCGAGCGCGCTCTTCTCCTTGGACAAGCGGGCCAGCTCCTTGTCCCACGCCCCGCCGATTTCCTTCCACTGCTTGTCGGTGTACTCGCCGACGGCGGCACGGAGCTCTGCTTCCTGCCGCGCCTCGCGCTGCTGGAGCTCCTGACTGGAGACCTCCTCGAGCCTCGAGGTCAGGGAGTCGATGCTCGCGCGCAGCTCACCGGCGCGCTCGGCGAGCTTGCTCGACACGTCGCGGAGACGCGTCTGGTAGTCCGACCGGACGCGCTGATACACTGAGTCGGAAGTGTTCGACCGTTTGTCTTCCAGTGCGGTCAGCCACTCCTCGTATCTCTGACGCTCCTTTAGGAGGCCATTGAGCGCGTCCAGCGAGACCGGCTCCCTATCAGCCATCGTGCTTCATCCCCTTGATCGATTGGTCGTCTCCCCGCCGCTGCCGCGGCTCGAGGAGTCCGCTCGAAAGACGACCGACCCCGCCACAATAGTACAAGTGGCGCGCCCGACGAGGGTCATTCCGGCATAGGGGGTGTTGCGTCCCTTGGACAGAAATTCGGAGGGCTCGACCGTCCAGCGCACCCGGGGATCGAACACGGTGATGTCCGCCACCGCGCCACGCTTCAACGATCCCCCCGGCAGACCGAAGATGCGAGCGGGCGTGCAAGACATCCGGTCGACGAGCTCCGGGAAGCCGAGATGTCCGGTCTCGACCAGGTTGGTGACGATGACCGCAAGCGCGGTCTCCAGACCGACGATGCCGTTGGGAGCGTCAGCGAATTCGCGCTCTTTTTCATCGTAATGGTGGGGAGCGTGGTCCGTCGCTACGAGATCTATCGTCCCATCCCTGACCGCTTCGCGCAGAGCCTCGACGTCTGCGGCGGTCCTGAGCGGCGGATTCATCTTGGCATTGGTGTCGTAGCCGCGCACGCGATCCTCGGTCAGGGACAGGTGGTGGGGGCAGACCTCCGCGGTGACGTTGATGCCGCGCTCCTTTCCCCAGCGAATCAGCTCCACCGATCCCCTGGTGCTCATGTGCGCGAGATGGACGTGTCCTCCGGTTAGCCGGGCCAGCAGTATGTCGCGGATCACCATTATCTCCTCGGCCTCGGCGGGAATCCCCTTGAGTCCGAGTCGCGCGCTGACGATGCCTTCGTTCATCGCGCCCCCCATAGACAGCGTCGGCTCCTCGCAATGATCGATGACGGGGATCTTGAACGTTCGCGCGTATTCGAGCGCGGTTCGCATCAGCTGCGCGCTCGCGACCGGTTTTCCATCGTCGCTCACCGCCACGGCGCCGGCTCCGACCATCTCGCCGAATTCGGCGAGAACCTTCCCTTCCTGCCCGACGGAGATCGCGCCGATCGGATAGACCCGGGCCGCCGCGGCGCGCTGCCCCTGCCGCACGATGAATCCCACCGCCGCCTGATTGTCGGTGACCGGATCGGTGTTGGGCATCGCGCAGACAGCGGTGAAGCCTCCCGCCGCCGCGGCGCGGGCGCCGGTGGCGATGGTCTCGACATCCTCGCGGCCGGGCTCGCGCAGATGGCAGTGGACGTCTATGAACCCCGGTGACACGATCATGCCGCCGCAGTCGATCACGTCGGCGTCCGCGGCGCGCTCGATCCGGCCTGTCGCGGCGATCTTGCCGTCGGCGACGAGCAAGTCGCCAACCTCGTTGAGATTCTGCGATGGATCGATGAGCGTGGCACCGGTCAGGAGCGTCGGCTTCATTCCTTTTCCTCCCGGCCCCGACCCCCGCCCCCCTTGGCGGCCTCGGCGAGCTCCGGCTTGCCGCCCGCGAGCAGGTAGAGCACTGCCATCCGAATCGCCACGCCGTTCGTCACCTGGTCGAGGATGACGCTGTGCGGGCCGTCGGCGACGTCCGAGTCGATCTCGACGCCTCGGTTCATCGGACCGGGATGGAGTATCAGCACGTCGCGCTTCACCCGCTCCAGCCTTTCGCGCGAGATCCCGAACACCCGGTTGTACTCTCGAGCCGACGGGATGTAACCCGCCGTCATTCTCTCGAACTGCAGGCGCAGAATGTTCAGTGCCTCGGCCCACTCGATCGCTTCCTCGACGCGGTCGAAGACGCGCACCCCGAAATCGTCGATCCTGCTGGGCAGCAGTGAGCGCGGTCCGCACACGCCGACTTCGGCGCCGAGCTTGGTCAGCCCCCAGATGTTGGAGCGCGCGACGCGCGAGTGCAGGATGTCTCCGCAGATGCAGACGCGCCGGCCCTTCAAGTCACCGAGGTTGTCGCGCAACGTCAGCAGATCGAGCAGGCCCTGGGTCGGATGCTCGTGGGTTCCATCCCCTGCGTTGATCACGTTCGATTGAATTCGGTCAGCCAGGAATTGCGCCGCGCCCGACGCCGAATGGCGGATCACCACCATGTCGATCCGCATCGCCTCCAGGTTCCGCGCCGTGTCCACCAGTGTCTCGCCCTTCGAGACGCTGGAGCCGGACGCTGAGACGTTGACCGTGTCGGCCGACAGGCGCTTCTCCGCGAACTCGAAGGAGATCCGGGTGCGCGTGGAGTTCTCGAAGAAGAGGTTCACTATGGTGGAACCGCGCAGCGCCGGGACCTTCTTTATCGCCCGCTCGCTTATCTCCTTGAACGGCTCGGCGGTGTCGAGAATGAGTCGAATCTGGTCGCCGGTGAGCGACTCGAGACCGAGTAGATCCTTGCCGAGTGTCCCCGTCACGCCGACGACTTGGGGACGATGACGACCTCCGTCTTCTCGTCGAGCTCGGCGACCATCACGTCGACGCGCTCGTCGTCGCCGACCTCGATCCTCTTGCCGACCACGTCGGCATGTATCGGCAGCTCGCGCCCGCCGCGGTCGATGAGAACCGCGAGGGCTATCGACGCCGGCCGGCCGAAATCCGCGAGCTCGTCGAGCGCAGCGCGCACCGTGCGGCCGGTGTAGAGGACGTCGTCGACGATGACGACGTTCTTGCCGTCGAGATCCCAGGGCAAGTAAGTGGGTCCGACCACGGGCCGCGGTCCGACAGTCTGCAGGTCATCACGATAGAGCGTGATGTCGAGAGAGCCCTGAGGCACAGTTACTCCTTCGCCCCCCTCGATCATCTTGACGAGCCGGTCGGCGAGCTGAACTCCGCGACGCTGGATCCCGACGATTATCAGCTCGTCGGTGCCGCCATTCATCTCCACGATCTCGACCGACATGCGCTTCAGAGTGCGCTCGACGGCTCTGGCGTCGAGCACCGTCGTTGTTTTCGTAGTCATCGAAGCACAAATATGCTAGATGCGCGGGTCCAATTGAAGAGACTTGCGCATGCAAGCGAGTATTTTTCGTCATGCTCGCCGATTTGATCAGGTCGCTGTTCGGAGCCTCGCCGCGCTCCACGATCAGCCGTCACGAGGTATACGGGCTTCCGGTGGTCGTCGACAACACCCGCCCGGACATCTCCACGACCGATGTCGTGGCGCGGCTCGAGCGCTGCCTGAGGATGATCGAGCTGTACGTGCCGCACCACTTCCGGCATATGCGGCGCGACTTCGCCTACATACTCGTGCAGAGATTCGCCTGCCGCGGCGCGTACTTTCACGAACAGCGCGCGTGTCTGGTCGAGCTGACGTTCGCGGTGAACGCCGATTTCTCGGACGCCGAAGTGGCGGCCACGATTCTCCACGAGGCAATGCACGCGCGCCTGCACGCGCTGGGATTCCCCCTCGAGATGCAGGACCGCGCCCGACAGGAGCGATTCTGCCGCCGCGCGGAGATCGAGTTTGGAATGCTGGTGCCCAACGGTGATCGCGTGGTCGAGAGAGCCCGCTGGACCTCCGATCTCTCCGACGAGGAGGTGGCCCCGGAGATCGATCCCCGCGTCGCAGCCCAGCGCATCGCCGAAGTCGATCGCGGCGCGCTCAGGAATCGCGGCTAGCGGCGGCGATCACTTTATCTCGACGCCGTTCTCCTCTTCCACCATCTTCACTGCCTCGACGTGGTCAGCCTGCTCACCCAGCTTCTCACGCGCCTCATGGAATCGTTCGGCGGCGAGTGAGATCAGTGGTGTCTTGACGTCAAGATCCTCGGCCATCACCGCCGCGATGCCGATGTCCTTCTCCAACAGCGCCAGTCTGAACGTGCGCGGGAACGCGCGGGTGATCACGCGCTGAGGGATCAGATTCTCCGAGCTGTTGGACCGGCCGCTGGAGGCGTTGATCACATCGAGAGCGATCTTGGGATCCACGCCTGCTTTCACGAGAACCGCCAGGCCCTCGGCGGCGGAGAGAATGTGAACGGCCAGTAAAGCGTTGTTGACCGCTTTCAGGGCGTCGCCGGCTCCTACGGGCCCGGCGTGGACGATCTTCCTGCCGAACGCTTCGATCACCTGCTTGACCCGCTCGAACACGGTCACTTCTCCGCCCCACATCACTGTCAACGTGCCCGATTTTGCGGCCACCACGCCTCCGCTCACGGGAGCGTCGATGAACTCGACGCCTCTTCCCCCCAGCTCGGCGGCGATAGACCGGGATGTCGGAGGGTCGCCCGACGTGCAGTCGATCACCACCGAGCCCCGACCAAGGGCTTCGAGCATGCCGTTCTCGCCGTGGAGCACTGCCTCCACCTCGACCGAAGACGGCAGGCACGTTATGACGACGTCCGCGCCGCGCACGGCGTCGGCGGGCGTCGCCGCCACTCGGGCTTTGTGGGCGGCGGCGAAATCTGCCGCCTTCGCGGCGGTGCGGTTCCAGACGGTGAGATCGAACGGCTCGCGCGCCAGGTGAGACGCCATCGGAGCGCCAATGTCGCCCAGTCCGAGGAACGCGACTTTCATCGGCCTGCCACCGAAGCCGCTCGCAGCGAGGTGGTGAGCGTATTGTGGCGATAAATCATCGACGAAATATCGGCAATCAGCTTGTCCGATTGCCTGGAATCCGCGATCCCGCGAGTAAGCACGACCAGCACGTAAGGCTTTCTCCCCGGCGGGTAAACGATGGCTGCATCGTGTGCGACTGCTGTGATGTCGCCCGTTTTGTGCGCGACCTTTACGCCCGCCGGCAGCCCGGCGGGTATTCGCTCGTTGAACTCCTGCGCCGCCAGGATCTCGAGCATCTGCCGAGTCGCCGCCGGAGGAGCAGCCTTCCCCTCCTCGATGGCGCGAAGAATTATCGCCATATCGCGCGCGGTGGTGGTGTTGTTGAGGCCCCGATCGAACGCCTTGCCATCCTCGACCCCCCGCAAGACCAGAATCCGGGACGCGCCAAGAGATCGCATGGTGCTCGTCACCTCGGGCGCCCCAACCAGGGCTATGAGAGTGTTTGTCGCAAAGTTGCTGGAGCGCGTGATCATCAGCCTTATCAACGTGTCGATTGGCACGCGCTGGCCGATGCGCGCGTAGAGCGAGGAATCGCTGTCGGAGCCCTTGTCGAGAGTGTACGGCGAGCCGTCGACGATCGACGCGAACTGGTTCACCATCAGCAGGCCCTGGTCGAGGCGGAAAGATCCCGTCGCGGCGCGCCGGAACAGCTCGATCATCACCGGCACCTTCATGGTGCTGGCAGCGTGGAAGCTCGTGTCCGCGTCGAGAAAAAGAGTGTCGCCGGACGCGAGATCGATGTAGGCGACACCTGCGCGCGCGCCCGGCTCCTGCGCGATCCTCGACTCTATCTCCTGCCTTAGCGAGTCGGCCGGCGGCGCGGTGAGCATCACTGCCGCCGCCATCAGAAGCATCATCGGGTCGATCGCTCCGTCAAACCCGCAAGCCGGTTCTGATGGCTGGATGGCTTCCCGTCTGATGGACTTCCGACCAGATGCTCTCGTTGTGCTGATCCCTGAGGAAGATCGAGCCGACGATTACGGTGATCAGCGCGACGACGATGGGGAACGCGAGCCCCGCGTAGATGTTGCCGGTCTTCGCTACCAGGCTGGTCGCAATGATGGGCAGAAATCCGCCGAACCAGCCGTTGCCAAAGTGGTACGGAAGCGACAGCGACGTATATCGGATCTTGGCCGGAAAGGCCTCGACCAGAAACGCGGCTATGGGCCCATAGACCATCGTCACGAAAACCACCTGTACGAAGATCAGCGCGGTGAGCGCTACGGCGTTGACGGGATCCGAGTACGCCTTCATCGCGTGGTAGATCGGCACGTACAGAACCGCTGCGAGAAGATTGCCCGCCATCATTATCTTCTTGCGACCGATTCGGTCGGAAAGACTGCCGAAGAAAACGAACAGCGGCGCCCCGAGAACGAGTGCAACGGCGACGCAGACATAAGACGTCACGAGCGGTACCTTCAGCACCGTCTGCAGAAACAGCAGCGCGTAGAACTGACCGGTGTACCACACCACCGCCTGTCCCGCGGTCGCCCCGAACAGGACGACGAGGAATACCTTCCAGCGGGACCACGTTCCGAAGCTCTCCTGGATCGGAGCCTTCGACGTCCGACCCGACTCCTTGAGAATGGTGAACAGCGGCGACTCGCGCAGCCGCAAGCGGATGTAGTACGAGATGCCGACGAGCAGAATCGACACGATGAATGGCACCCGCCAGCCCCACACCTTGAACGCATCTTCGCCGACAAGTCCGCGCACGAGCAGGATAACGAGCAGCGACAGAAAAAGGCCGAGTGTAGCGGTGGTTTGGATGAAGCTCGTATAAAAGCCACGTCGTCCGTCCGGCGCGTGCTCGGCGACGTACACCGCCGCGCCACCGTACTCGCCGCCCAGCGCGAGGCCCTGCAACAGTCTCAGCCCGACCAGCGTTATCGGCGCGGCGATTCCGATCCGGTCGTAGCCCGGCAGGAAGCCGATCGCCGCGGTCGATCCACCCATTATCAGCAGTGTCGCCAGAAACGCGAACTTTCGGCCGGTGAGATCGCCGATTCGGCCGAACACCAGCGCGCCGAATGGCCGCACGGCGAACCCGACGGCGAAGGTCGCCAGAGTCTTGAGAAAGCTCGCCGTCGGACTGTGCCCGGGGAAAAACTGGGTCGAGATGATCGTCGCCAGGCTGCCGAAGATGTAGAAGTCGTACCACTCGATCATCGTGCCGACGGACGACGCGGTTATGACCTTCCAGATTCCCTGTGTCCCTGAAGCCGCACGGCTCATGGCACCGGATGGCGCTGAAGTCATTGGCGACGCTCCTCTCGTATCGCGTGAAGTTTTTTACCGGATCCAACCCCGCCGCCGGTACGTGTCGGTGGCGAACGTCTCGTACAGCCAGGAATCGAAGGAGTGGAGCCGGTGCTCGGCGTTGCTCCCTGCAGCGAGTCCCGCGCTCCGCACTCTTGCAGGCACGCAGTAGACCTTCAGACCGACGGCCTCGAAAGTAGCACACGCCCTCCTGGTGTGCATTGGTGATGTCACTACCGCGAGCGTAGTCCACCCTTTTTTCTGCGCGATGGATTTCATGCGCAGCGCCTCGGTGCGGGTCGTATAAACGGAATCGACGAAGGTCACCTGGATTCCGTCCGCTGCCAGCGCGGCTACCTGCTGCAGGTCCGCCGAGTCGGATACAGAGGTCGACCCGAAGCTTCGTCGTTCTCGCGACACCAGCATCGCCGGTGCAACGCCCGCCCGGGCCAGCGACAACCCGGCAAGAAACCGATCGAGAGTCTCGGCGGACATCGATCCGTCGGGCATAAGCCCCATCGAGAGAACCGCGACGGCATCCACGCGCGGCGGCAGCGGATCACGCCGGACCAGAGGCTGCGCCAGCGCGGTGACGAGCGGAGTGTAGCCGACCACTATGCAGAGGGCCGCGAGGATCCCGCCGGCGATCCATAGGAGAGCGCGCAGTCGGGTCGCGCCGATAACGGCTCCGGCCAGAGCCGCGGGAATGTACAGCGCCAGGTCAGGCCGCCGGAGCAGCTGCTGGACTCCGAGAACATGCGCGCAGATTGCACACAGGGCGCCGAGTATGGCGCCCGTGACAGCGTCGCGCGCGATCCCCTTAGGTGAGCTCGGTTCGTGCACGCGCCCAATTTAGCGCGGCGCTCGCACGACCCGCGACTATCTCGATGCGGCGCGCGCGGTGCGCGACCAGTCTCCCGACAAAAGTCGGCGCAGCGTCAGAATGATCCGTCGAACCACCAGAATGAGGATGACGAGCAGCCCCACGGCCAGCGCCAGGGTGAGATAGGGGTGATGCCAGACCGCGAGCGATACCGTCGCGATCGTAGTGAGCTCGCCGAGATTCGCCACGGCGTTTGTCACGGGCTCTGGTGAAGCGTCGACTGCGTAGCGCAGTCCGAGCTTGGTGCCATGCGTTGCGGCGGCAAGCCCGCCGCCGAGGAGAAGCGCGGGGACGATCATCACCGGGCTGACGTGATACACGGTTGCCGCCGCCAGAATCGCCGCGGCGAACGGGCGGACGCCGGTCTGGATGGTCTCCCAGATGCTCGCGAGCCCCGGCAACAGTGTGACGAGGAACTCGATGGCGTAGATCGCCGAGGCGAACCCTATTATCCAGGGATTGGCGACCACGTCGAGACCGGCAGGAAGGTGGCCGATCCAGCCACGCTGCTGCGCGAGCCCGAGGACGGCGATGGTCGCTGGAACGTTGATTCCCGCGGCGTAGGCAACTCCCAGCGCCTGCGCCAGGATATCGAACGAATTCATGGGCGGTCAGCGGGCAGGGTTCGTGCCCGCTGGGGACCGAGCGTGCCGCGAGGGAAGCGCTAGGGCTTGCGCGAATGCTCCGGCAGCGCCGATTGAGCTGCCGCTATTTTCTCAGCGGCGGACTTGAGCGCCTGCTGAATCGCCACGGACTGTTCGGCGACTACCTGCTGCGCAGTGTTGACGAACCCGGTAGCGACGTGGACCGCCGCGGTTTTGATCTCCGGGTCCGAGGCGATGCGGAGCGCCAGAGTCTGAACGGCGCGGGCGAGATCGTCGAGCGACTTCTGCAGCTCCGGCGATGGCTTGAACGATACCGAGTCGGCTGGGGTCGAATCGGGCTTCGTCGCCGGGGACCTGGCTGGCTGCTGGGACCGCGCCGCCGACGTCGTCGCCAGGCCGATCAGCAGAACCAGAAGGATTGCTATGCGTTTCATCTGTAGCTCGGAAGTAAGTTCAGGATGGGCCGACGTGCTGTACCCCAGAATAGCACCAATGATCTCGACCCGAAACACTCAAATCGCGGACCAATGCTTTCACGGAGCTGATCCGATACTCGACTACGCCGTAGAGCTTCGAGAGGTGGTGCGGAAGGCATATCGGGACGCACCGTGGAGCGAGCTGATCGAGCTGTGGCGGCAGCTCAATCTTCACATCGCGCGCGTCATGGAGTCCGTGCCTAAGGACGAACGTGTTCGTCCGCGGGCACGACACAATCTCGACGAGATTGCGTGGACGACAGTCGCTCGCGACACTCCCGCGACTCTGGATTATTTCATGCGCGATTACGTCGGGCATCTGCGCCACCATCTCACCCAGATTGGCTTTTCGGATGCCTAGTCGACCCAGTCGGCAATGAAGATGTTTGTCTCGTGCGGCTTGGCATCGTGGCGGTTCGACGCCCAGACGATCTGTTTGCCGTCGGGACTGAACATGGGAAAGCCGTCGAAGGTGGGCGCGGTCGTCACCTGCTCGAGTCCCGAGCCGTCGGGATTGACCAGGAAGAGGTCGAAGTTCCCGAGCTTCGGGTCGGTGTGATGGTTGGACGAGAAAATGATTTTGCGCCCATCGGCGGTCCACGAAGGCCCAAAAGAGGCTGCGCCAAGGTGGGTTATCTGGTGCTGGTCGCTGCCATCTGCGTTCATGATCCAGAGGTCCATCTTGTTCGGTCGCACCAGTCGCTGGGCCAGGAGGTCGCGGTAAGCCTTGATGTCCTCGGCAGTCTGTGGGTGGTTGGCGCGATACACGATCCGCTTCCCATCGGGCGACCACCAGGGACCGCCGTCGTATCCGAGCTGGTGGGTGAGCTGCTTCAGCCCGCTTCCGTCCATATTCATGACGTAGATGTCGAGGTCACCGCCTTTGAGCGATGTGAACACCAGCTTCCGGCCGTCGGGTGACAGCACGCCTTCGGCTGTATAGACGCCGAACCGGGTGAGGCGACGAAGCCCGGAGCCATCGGCCCGCGCGGTGTAGATGTCGAACGGATCGAGGCGCCACACGTAACCCTTGGATGGATCGGGTCGCGGCGGGCACTCCTTCTCGAGGGCTTCGCTCGAGGCGAAGAGGAGGCGACGATCCCCATTCAGGAAGTAACCGCACGTCGTCTTCCCTACCCCGTCCGACACGCGGCGAATGTGCGACCCGTCTGTGTTCATCACGTATTGCTGGTCGCAGGTGCGACCGTCGCGGGTGCTCTGAAAAATCAGCTGACGTCCGTCGTGGCTGAAATAGGCCTCGGCGTTCTCTCCGCCGTTTGTCAGCTGGCGGACGTTGCGGAGATGTCTCTCGCCCGGCTCTGCCGCGAGGACGCCAGGCTGTGGATTCTGCGCCGATAAGGACCCGACGATCGATACCAACGCCCAACAGATCAGAGCTCGCTTCACCGCACCTCCGGAAATTTTACAACTCCATGACACCCCAGGCATGGCGGCTACGTACACCAACCAGAAAGATAGTTGCGCTTTCCGAGGGCCACTCCGGGAGGTGCCAACCTTTTGGCAGGTCGCGCCGTCTAAGGTTGCAACCCTGCTGGCCGGCTTTCGAGTCTGCCTGTGTCGTGCATTCCACGCTGGAGCATCCATATGTCAGGTGTCGGGTCAGCTACCGCTCTCCGTCTCGCGGTTGGAGCAGGCTTAGCGATCACTCTGGGCTTACCGCAGCGCGCGGCATCACAGCAAACCACCAAGTCCCAGACCGACCCCCGGCCAGTCGCACGGGCCGCCCTGAGACAGGGCGAGATTTCGATCGACGGCAAGCTCGATGAGGCCGCGTGGGCGGCGGCCACGCCGATTACGGAGCTGACGCAGTCGACGCCGGACGAGGGCAAGCCGCCCACCCAGCGAACGGAAATCCGCATTTTGTACGATGCGTCGGCACTCTACATCGGCGCCCGCATGTACGACTCACTCGGCGCCAAAGGCATCCGCTCGGCGCTGGCGCGCCGCGACCAGGTGATGAACGGCGACAACAACCTGACGTCGGACCGCATTGCTTTCGTCTTCGACACCTTCCGGGATAAGAACAGCCGCACATGGTTCGAGCTCAATCCGGATGGGGTGAAGGGAGATCACCAGAACGGCGATGCTTCCTACGACCCGGTCTGGGAAGGTGCGACTAAAATCGATTCGCTCGGCTGGACGGCGGAGTTTCGGATTCCGTTTTCCCAGCTGCGTTTCTCGCGTGATCCCGACCAGGTGTGGGGGATGAAGATCTGGCGCGAGGTGAATCGCCGGGCCGAGCAGGACATGTGGGCATTCTGGCGCAGCAACGAGTACGGGGGGCCTGCGTATTTCGGCACCCTCGAGGGCATGACTCTGAACTCTCAGCCACGCCAGGTCGAGCTCGTGCCCTACGCCACGACGCGG
>DASXGU010000001.1:0-2013 GCA_036488915.1 Gemmatimonadaceae bacterium
GTGCTCGTCACCGGCAATCGCATCGTCGCTGCCGGTCCGCGGGCTCAGATCAGCGTGCCCGGCGGCGCGACGACGATCGATCTCCCCGGCACGACGCTGCTGCCTGGACTGATCGACGCCCACTCGCACGTGCTGCTCCACCCATATAACGAAACTTCCTGGAACGACCAGGTGCTCCACGAAGCCCTGGCGCTCCGCACGGCCCGCGCGGTCAATCACCTGCGAGCGACGCTGCTGGCCGGTTTCACGACGCTGCGCGACCTCGGCACCGAAGGCGCCGGCTACGCCGACGTCGGACTCAAGCAGGCTGTGAATCAGGGCATCATCCCCGGTCCGCGGATGTTCGTCTCCACGCGCGCGATCGTCGCGACGGGCGCCTATGGACCGGCCGGCTTCACCCCGGAGTACACGAACGACATCCCGCAGGGCGGCCAGGAGGCGAGCGGGCTCGAGCAGATGGCCCAGGTGGTGCGCGATCAGATCAAGCACGGCGCCGATTGGGTGAAGATCTACGCCGACTACCGGTGGGGACCGAACGGCGAGAATGAGCCGACGTTCACCCAGGACGAGCTCAAGGAAGCCGTCGACATCGCCAACACCTCGGGGCGGCAGGTGACGGTGCACGCGACCACGGCTGAAGGCATGCGCCGGGCGATTCTCGCCGGCGTCACCACCATAGAACACGGCGACAATGGCACTCCCGAGGTTTTCAAGATGATGGCCGATCGCGGCATCTGTCTCATTCCGACGCTGGCCGCGGGTGATGCGATCCAGCAGTACGGCGGCTGGCGGAAGGGCGTCGATCCAGATCGGCCGTCGATCGTCGCCAAGAAGAAAAGCTTTCGAGCCGCGCTCGACGCCGGGGTGACGATCTGCAACGGCAGCGATGCCGGTGTGTTCACCCATGGCGACAACGCCCGGGAGGTCGAGATGCTCGTCGCCTACGGGATGACGCCCCTCGGCGCGCTGCGCTCGGCGACGTCCATCGACGCCAAGATGCTGCGCATGGGTGACCAGCTTGGGCAGGTGAAGGAGGGCTATCTGGCCGATCTGATCGCTGTGAAGGGCGACCCCACCCGTGACATCTCGGCGATTCGCCAGGTGCAGCTGGTCATGAAGGACGGAGCCATTTACAAGCAGTGACTCGGCCCGATCGAGGCCCTCACTCCTTGACCTCCATTTGGAAGCCGCTGAAACCACGCGCCCAAAGCTTCGTAGGTAATAGCTGAAAACTTAGTTTTTGGCTCCCTCTCCTTCTTAGGGGTCGACATGGCTTCAGCTCAGACCTACGCTCGCGTGGCAGGATTGCTTTTTCTGATCTCGTTCGTGGCCGGCTCGTTTGGCGAGTTTTACGTGCCCAGCAAATTGATCGTCGGCGGCGATCCCATCGCGACCATCAACAATATTGTCGCGCACAACACGCTATTCCGGCTCGGGTTTGCGGCGTACCTGACGGAGGCCCTCTGTGACATCATGATTTCACTGGTCATGTACGCGCTCCTCCGGCCGGTCCAAAGGGATCTCGCGCTGCTGTCGGCCTTTTTCGGGCTGGTTTCCACCGCCGTTTTCGCGGTCTGCGAGCTGTTCTTCTTTTCCGGCCCGGTCCTGCTCGGCAACGCCAGTTACCTGCAGAGCTTTTCGCGCGAACAAATAGATTCGCTCGCTTATCTCTTCATCCGCATGTACGGGTACGGCGCCGCGCTCTTCATGGTCTTCTATGGCAGCGCGTCACTCATCCGCGGGTATCTGATCTTTCGCTCCGGATACCTTCCCCGATTCCTCGGCGTCCTGCTGACGATGGTGGGAGTCGCCTTCATTCTGAAGAACCTCACCCTGGTGCTGGCGCCCGCATACTCGTCGGACTTTTTTCTCCTTCCCGCGCCCCTGACGATACTGGTCCTTGGCATGTGGCTGATCGTGAAAGGAGTCGACGCTGGGAAATGGGATGGCCTACAGCAAGCAGCCAACATAGGGAGGTCAGCCCAATGAGCGCGGTTTTGTCGGTCGATCGGG
>DASXGU010000003.1:0-3391 GCA_036488915.1 Gemmatimonadaceae bacterium
CGCAGGGCAGCGTCCTGGGAGGCGCTGCCAGCAACGCGTTCTCGCACCTGGGCTCGTATCAGTCTTCTGCATCGGTGATGCTCTCTTCGCCGTCGGGACAGCTCAGCTTCGGCAACACCGGTACATCCTTCTCCGAGCTGACCGGCCTGTATCCATATGGGCAGGGCGCACTGCTCCATCTCCAGCATCCAGATTGGACGGTGCTCGCCATGGGAGCGGTGTCGATGCCGCCCGTTGGAACCACTGAGCGAAAGCCGATGCTCGGATTCATGGCGGAGCACCAGCTCGGCGTGGCCCAGGTGAGCGGATCGATCTCGCATCTTGCCGACGCCGGACTCTCGCCCCGCCGGCTCGATGCGGCCGGGATTGGCGCGGCGGTTCCAGCGCCGCTCGGCAGCACCTTCAAGGCCGAGGTCGCGGAGCGAAGCTTCGCTGGTGGAGACGGAATCGGCTGGTCCGGCGATCTGGTGAGACAGGATGGCGGGAGCAACGAGGAGCTCCGCGTCACCCACGCGCCTGGCGGCAGCGACGCCTTCGCCCGCGCCACCAACGAGCTGATCGGAAACCTCTCTGAGCGGCTGTCGTCACGCGCGTCTTTCACCGCCAGCGCCTGGAGAACCAGCGACGCCACGGCGGTCTTCACGGGACTCAAGTCGAACGGATACTCGCTCCGGCCGCAGTACACACTTTTCGGCGCAACGACCCTGGCGATCGAAGGTCGCACCTACGTGTTCGACGCGACCTCGCGGCCAACTGTCGCCGGCTCCGGGGGCGGATTCGGCAGTCGCGAGCAGCAGCTCGGGGCCAGTCTCAGCACCTTCGTTCGTCAGTATTACCTCAACACCTCGGCCTACCTCGGCAACGTCACCCGCACGGTCTCGCCGACCGGGCTGCCGACGATCACTGATCGTACCCCGCGCAACTACTGGACGACGAACGCAGGCTGGACGGGCGTCGGCGGGATCGTCGAGCTGCAGATGCGTATCGAGCAAACGCGCGATCGCGGCGGGTTCGTCAATCAGCAGAACCTCTTTGGCGTGCGCGGCGAGCAAGTCGTCGTTCCCTGGCTGGGCGGCGTGCGCGCGGAAGGCGAGGTGCAGCGCGTCGATGGATTCGGGAACGAGACCTCGACGATTCTGCGCACCGGGGTGGCGATCCCGCTCCTCGATGCGTTTGCCATTCATCTCGACGCCGAGCGCAATTCCATTTTCCGGGCGACCAGCGGCAAGGTGCCGTGGATTTTCGGCATGCGTCTCGAGCACGCGCTCACCGTTCCGATGCTGCGCACGCCGGGCACGTCGGGCTACGTCTACGAAGATCTGAACGGCAATCAGCGTCGCGATGCCAACGAGCCCGGTGTCGCGGGCGCGATCGTGCGACGCGGATCCGAGACGGCGGTTGCAGACGCCAACGGCAAATACCGGGTAGGCGGCGACCCTCGCCTTCCGGTGAGCGTCGACGAAGCATCACTCCCCGACGGCTGGTCGGCGAACGGAGTGAGTCGTGGGGATCTGGGCGTCACCCTGTCGACGTCGGCCGAGATCGAGCTCGTGGTCGCTCCGCGCTCCGGCATCTCGACGGTGCAGGTCGATCTGAGCAAGGCGCACGTGATCGCGCGGGACAGTGCCGGCCGCGAATGGGCGGCGGTGATGACGGGCCCGAGCACGGCCACCTTCCAGTCGCTGCCGGTCGGTAGATACACGCTCGATTTCGATCTCACTGAGCTGACCGAGCCGCTGGTGCCGCGTGGCCCACTGCCGTCGCTCAACGTCACCGGCAGGGACTCGAAGTCCATAACGGTCACGCTCGATCCGCGTCCGATCCGCATGTGGACGCCGCAGAGCCACAAATGATCAGTTCACGGGGAAGAATGTTCGGAGTGCTGGCGCTCCTTTGCTGCGCGCCGCTCGCCTCCTGCCTGAAGTCGACCGAGCCGCAGCCATCGTCGCTCCAGCTGGCCGGCTCATGGGATTACAGCGGAGTCCAGACCGGGCCCGTTCGGGAGACGTTGACCGGAACACTCACTATCTCGAGCGAATCGGGATCGAGCTTTCAGGGACGCCTGGACGTCGTCGGCGTGAACTCGGAGACGGGCCAGAGCCGTAGCCTGGGCGGCCTCGTCAGCGGAGCGGAGAGCTCGAACGTGATCGATTTTGACGCGGGGCTGGAGACGACACCGCGCCGGCACGTCGGACAGATCGTGGCCGACACAATCACCGGAACCTGGATCGGCGAAGCGGCCGACGGGAGCATGTCATCCGGAACCTTCAGAGTGGAGCGGGCGAAATGAGGCGCGTTCGATTCGGTCTTGTTCTGATCGCGGCGGCGACTGTCGCGATGTCACCCGCTACCGGCGGCGCGCAGTGCACGGCGAGCGGAGCTCCGGCGAGCTGCGGCGTGCCGGGAAGCGTATCAATGACGGCCCCGCGCGTGGTTCGCCTGCAGATGAGCCCGGGATCCACGTCTTTGACGGCTCCGACGCCCGCTGACTTTGATGCAGGCTTTAACGCCACCACTGGTCCGACGCTGACAATCAGCGCCAATTCGGGCTGGACCCTGCACATCAGGGCGGCGGCAGCGACGTGGAGCGCCACCAACACGTCGCCCGGCGCGCCGGCGCGCACGACCAAGCCGGCAGCCGATTTGGAGTGGAGCACCTCGGTGAGCGGCCCTTTCACGACCTTCACGACGAGCGATGCGACCCTCGTCTCTGGAGTAGCAACCGCCAGCACCGCCACGACTCTTTACTTCCAGACCCTTTACGCCTGGACCCTGGACACGCCCGGCAACTATAGTATGTCGGTAGTGCTGACCCTGACCTCACCCTGAAGCACGTTGCAAAACGCAGGGCGTTTTGCAAAATGCGGCTGTCCGCGAACCGACGAGCGGCTTAACCCCCGCTCCACGCCTCCTTTGAGGGCGCAAACGGCTGGGGGATTACCCCGTTGCTAAGCCAAGCGGGGCCGCGTCTTACGGGAAAGGCAGAGCATTTTGCGTTCGCCTTCAACCGTAGCAGGAGAATCCGATGCTTCGCAACAAGAAAGGTTTCACCCTGATCGAGCTTCTGATCGTGGTCGTCATCATCGGCATTCTTGCCGCGATCGCGATTCCGAAGTTCGCGAACACCAAGGACAAGGCTTATGTAGCAGCGATGAAGTCTGACCTTCGCAATCTCGCGACCTACGAAGAGCAGTACGCCGCTGACAACAACGGTGCATACTTCGCCGGTACCGCCACGATGGCGTCGCCCCTGCAGGGCTTCACCGCCTCGCAGAACGTCACGATCGTTGCGACGATCGCCGCTGGTCCCCCGCAGACCTGGAGCGCCACTGCGACGCACTCGCAGTCGCCCAAGACCTGCGACAACTCCACTGGCGCAATCGTCTGCACC
>DASXGU010000008.1:0-7628 GCA_036488915.1 Gemmatimonadaceae bacterium
AAAATCTCAAAACCGCGCACGACGCTCCGCGGCGGCGAATCAAATACCGAGCAAAATGCTAGAAGAAATCCTCGAGCCAGGTTTTGATCCGCTTCGTGAATCGATCCACACCGACACCAGCGAGCGCCCTATGGCGAGCGCTGGGGGCGAAGCCTGCGGCAGTGCGGTGCGCCCCGTATAGAGCCAGACCGACGACCGTCGAGAACCGGGGGGCCTGAACCGAATCCGCGAGACCGCCAATGTTCTCCTCGGGCAGGCCGATTCGCACGCCCGTTCCGAACACATCCGCCGCCAGCTCGCCCACGCCCTGCATCGCGGCTGCGCCGCCGGTGATCACGACGCCGCCATTCAGCCGCTGCGCGAATCCGGCGCGCTGAATCTCGTTCAACACCAGGTTGAAGATCTCGTCCATCCGCTGGTGGATGATGTGCGCGATCACCTGCCGCTGGATGTGACGCTCGCCCTGGGCGACAGTGCTCGGCAGCTGGATCACTTCATTCGGATCGACCAGCGGCTCGTACGCGCAGCCATAGCGCTCCTTCAGCCGCTCGGCGTCGGCCTGCGTCACGCCCATGCCCTGCACGATGTCGCTGGTGACGTTGTTGCCGCCGAAATTGACGGTCCCGAGGTGGCGGATCTTCCCCTCATGAAAGACGGCGATGTCGGTCGTGCCGGCGCCCATCTCCACCAGCGCTACGCCCAGCTCCTTCTCGTCTTCGGTGAGCACGCTGAGCGCGCTCGCCAGGGGCTCGAGCACGAGCTCCTGGACGCGATAGCCGGCGCGCTCGACCGACTTGCGCAGGTTCATCGCCGGCGACGCCCCGATCGTGACGAGATACATCTCGGTCTCCAGCCGCGTGCCGATCATGCCGATCGGGTCGCGGATCCCCTGATTCTTGTCGACCGAATATTCCTGGGGAATGGCGTGCAACAGCTCCCGGTCCTGGGGCACCGGCTGCGCGCGCGCGACGTCATTGGCGCGGTCCACGTCGGCCTTCGAGATCTCGTCACCATTCACGGCGACGATTCCCTTGCTGATCATCGCCCGAACGTGCTCGCCGGCGATTCCGGCGTAGATCGTGTCGATCTTGGTCCCGGACATCCGCTCGGCGTCCTCGATCGCCTTTTTTATCGAGCGCGTCGTCTCCTCGATGTCGGAGACGATGCCCTTGCGGAGGCCGGTCGTCCGCGCCTGGCCGACGCCGAGGATCTTGAGATAGGGCGCGCCCTTGGCGTCCCCACTCATCGCCTGCGCGATGACGGCGGTGGTTTTGGCGGAGCCGATGTCCAGACCGGCGATGATGCGTTCGGGATTCATTGCAGCCTTGCGATAACCTGATCGCGATAACGTAAATCGAGCTCGCTGACGTGTGCCTGCCGGCGAGCGATATCGGTTTCAACCGGAAAGATATCGGCCAACCGCTCCACTGGCAGTCCTACAGGAACGCGAACCCGGAGCAACTCCGACGTCGGAGCGTCACCAGCCGACGCCTGTACGTTCGGCGAGCGTGATAGCGTGAGAAGGATTTCGTCCCTTCCTTCCCGCCTCACCTCTTCGATGCGAGCGTACACCTTTGGCTCGGCAGCACGAATGGCCCCGACGAGCTTAAGAAGAACGGGATCGCGAGTCGCAACAATCGGCAGGTCGAGACTCGTCCGCGTCGGGTCGATCGGCAGCTGCTTTCCGAGCGAGTCGTACGGGACCAGACCGCCAGGACCCTGGATCAATCCGACCGGCATGTTCTCCCGGATCGTGACCACCAGAGTGCCCGGCATTCGACGACTGATGTCGACGTCCGAGACCTGCGGATGCCGCCTGATTCGTTGGCGGTAGGGCTCCAGATCGTCCCACAGCGAAGCGGTAGTGTCGATCTTCATCCTTGCCAGCACTTCGCTCGCCGGGAGATAGCGCACTCCTCTCACCTCGACCGACCGAACCTGGAAAAACGCCATTCGGCGAGCGGCGGACCTCACGCCCCAGCCGGCACCCATTATCACCGCGACGAGAAGGAGACCGCCGATGATCTTCCAGCCTGGCCGGTGCATCCGGTCGGGGAGACTCATTCGGCGCTCCCCTCCAATAGCCGCCGCAGCTCCGCGCCGGTTTGCGTGATGTCCCCGGCGCCGATCGTGATGACCACGTCTCCTTCACGCACGAACGCGGCGAGCGCGGCGGCGAGATCAGAGCGCGAGCCCTGCCATATGGTCGGCCGCCCCGCGCGGACCATCGCGCTCGACACCAGCTCGGACGTTACACCATCGATTGGCTGCTCGCGGGCCGGGTAGATATCGGTGAGGAAGACGCAGTCCGCGGCAGCGAGAGAACTGCCGAACGCCTCGGAGAAATCTCGAGTGCGCGAAAAGAGATGGGGCTGGAACGCAGCAACGATGCGCCGGCCCGGATATGCTGCGCGCGCCGCCTGCAGGGTCGCCGAAATCTCGGTCGGGTGATGCGCATAGTCATCGATGATGGTGACACCGGCGACATCGCAGAGATGCTGAAAACGTCGATCGACCCCGCCGAACTCCAGCAATCCCGGGCGCATCGTCTCGAGCTCGACTCCGAGCACAAGCCCGCAGCCGATTGCCGCCAGCGCATTCTGCACGTTGTGGTATCCGGGAACGCGCAGAGTGACCTCTCCCAACGCCTCGCCATCGTGCGCCACGGCGAAAGCAGTGGAGCGGCCGTCGGAGCGCACGTCGGAGGCGACAAGGCGGGCGTTGCGTGACTCACGCCCGTAGCGAATCACCTCGGCGCTCGCCGGCAGCGCAATGGATCGAGCGCCGGGGTCGTCGTCACAGATCACGATCGCCGCGGCGTCGCGCACAAATCGCCCGAACGTCGATGTGATGTCGTCCAGATCGCGGTAGATGTCGAGGTGGTCCGCTTCGACATTGGTCACCACCGCTACACTCGGCGATAGAGTCAGGAAGGACCTGTCGTACTCGTCGGCCTCGACGACGAACAGCTCGTCGGATGCGTAGCGAAGATTTCCGTTCCACTCGCCGACGCGGCCCCCGGCGACGCCCGTCGGCTTGAGTCCGGCGCTGGTGAGCGCCGCCGTCGCCATCACCGTTGTCGTCGTCTTGCCGTGCGTGCCGGCGATGCCGACGACCTTTCCGCCGGCCACGGCGCGACCGAGCGCTTCGGCGCGTCTGGTAATCGGGATCCGCAGCTCGCGGCCGCGCTCGAGCTCGGGGTGGTTGCGCGCCATCGCCGACGTCACGATCAGCTCGCGCGCGCCTGCCACGTGATCCGGGCTATGCCCGCGCATGACTTCGATTCCGAGCGCCTCGAGATCGGCGGTGGCGCCCGGGTTGGCGTCGCAGCCGGTGACACGCACTCCGCGCCGCGCCAGCAATTCCGCCAGCGCGCGCATGCCGGCGCCGGCGATGCCGACAAAATGGACGGGGCGCGGATCGTCGGTGTCGATTCCCGTCATCGAGTGCGGCGAATCGGTGCGGCTCGCATCAACGCGCGGGGCGCGCGCCTCGAACGAGCTCCAGGATGTGCTGCGCAATGTCGGCCGCGGCCGTAGGTCTGGCGCGGTCGAGCGCTTTTTGCCGCATCTCCGAGAGCTTTTCCGGGTTCGACAGAAGCTCGCGCACGGTCGACGACAGCGAATCGACCGTGAGATCGGCCTGACGAATCATCAGTGAAGCGCCGGCGGCGGCAAGAGCCTTTGCGTTCTCGGTCTGATGGTCGGCGGCGGCAGTCGGCAGGGGAACCACGATCGATGGGATGCCCCACGCGCAGAGCTCCGCCGTTGCCATCGCACCGGCGCGGGAAATCGCGAAATCCGCTGCCCGATAAGCCTCGGAGATCGGCGCTATGTAGGCGCGCACTTTCACCCGGGCGCTCTCGTACCTCGCCAACAGATCGTAGTTCGCCTTTCCCGTCGCCCAGATGATCTTGAGATCGGGGCGAAGTCCACGGTCAATCCACGCAGCGACGACATCGTTCATTGCCTGCGATCCCTGACTCCCGCCGTAGACGAGCAAAACCTTTCCGCCATTCGCTGGAAAGCCCCACTTCTCCCGGGCCGGCGCCTTCTCGAACGCGTTCGCCGGCGGCGGCTCGATTGGGTTGCCGGTGTCGTAGACCTCGGTCTTCGCCGACGGCTTGATCTGGCGTCGTGCCTCGGGGAATCCGAGATGAACCTGGGTGGCGAAACGACTGAAGAAGCGCGCAGTGATTCCGGGGAAAGTGTTCTGCTCCTGGAGCACGAACGGAATCCGGTGCGACGCCGCGTATGCGAGCGCCAGACCCGACGCGTATCCGCCCGTTCCGACCACGCAAGCCGGCGGCTCGCTTCGGACCTCGCCGCCGATCATCCTCCACGCGGAGAAGGCGCCGCGAAGGGTCTTCCAGTTCTCCCAGGGCCGTGAGCGGTAAAGCGGATGGAGGTCCAGCAAATCGAACGCGAAGCCCGCCTGGGGCAGCACGTCACGCTCTATTCCGCGTCGAGCCCCGATGAAAAAGGGCTCGATGCGCGGATCGGCGCTTCTGAGCGCTCGTGCGATGGCGAGCCCGGGGTAGAGGTGTCCCCCGGTTCCTCCACCAGCGAAGATCACCCTCATCGCGCGGGGAGCGCGCGAAGCGGGAGCGGGTCCGTTGCGGCCGCGCCGACCACTCTTTCGCGCGAGCTGCCGATGTTAACGAGTATGCCGGTCATGAGCAGTGAAAGAACCAGATTCGATCGTCCGTAGGAGATGAACGGTAGCGTCAATCCCGTAGTGGGAAGCAATCCGGTTGCCACGCCGATGTGAAGGTAGGCCGTCAGCACCAGCGTGACCGTCAATCCCACCGCCATCAGCTGGAGAAATGGCGTCCGCGCCTTCCTGGCGATGCGGAAGCCGAGTGCGGCGTACAGAGCAAAGACCAGCACCAGTAGCACCATTCCGACGAAGCCCCATTCCTCACCGATGTGTCCCGCGATGAAGTCGTCATAGCCGAACGGGAGAAATCCATACTGCTGTCGTCCGCGGCCGAATCCCACGCCGAAAATCTGGCCCGACCCCACGGCGATCAAAGACTGGCGCAGCTGATAGCTGACCTCGGGGGGTGCGCCGCCGGGGTCGAAGAATGCGGACATCCGCAGCAGCACGTAGTTGAGCCGCTCTATTTTGACGTAAAGGAGCGGGATCAGCAGCACGCCCAGCGCGACGAAATGCCCGATCCGCACGCCCCCCGCGAAGAGAATGATGCCCATCATCAGCGTGAACATCATCGCCGTCGAGAGATCGGGCTCCAGCATCACCAGAATGTCGAGCGCGCCGATGACGACGAGAAATGGCAGCAAGCCCTTCGTGAGTCGCCTCAGCGTCGGTCCCTTCTTGATCACCAGCATCGATGTCCAGACGATCACGGCGAGCTTCGCCAGCTCCGACGGCTGCAGAGAGCTGCCGAACAGATAACGACGCGACCCATGCACCCGCGGGGCGATCCTCGCGGTGAATGGCAGTATCACGACGAGCATCAGGAAGATGGAGATGATCATCACCGGCCACGCCCACTTCTCCCAGACCTCCGCATCCAGCTTGGCGGCGACGGCGAAAAGGACGATTCCAACGGCCATGCCGATCGCTTGCCGGACCAGCAAGTGAGCGTGACCATAGCCCGCCTGCATCTCGACAATGGCGCTGGCGCTGTACACCGTGGCGAGACCGAAGGCGAGCAGCACGGCGGTTAGGATCACCAGCGCCCGCGCCTCTATCCCCATGTTCCATCGGTAGCTCGTATGCGCTGCTTCCATCACTCGCCCCTGGCTGCGAGCGCGCGGAAGCGCTCGCCCCTTTCCTCGTAGTTCGAGAACATGTCGTAGCTCGAGCAGGCAGGCGACAACAACACGGCGTCACCGGCCTCGGCAGCGGCGCGCGCCGCGTCCATGACTTCGTTGAAGTCGGATCCCAGACGCACCACATCGACGACTGGTCGCAGATCCCTGGCGATGATCGACGCCGATTCGCCGTAGGCAATCACTCTCTTCACTCTTCTCTTCACCGATTCGGCCAGACCCGTGTACGGCTCGCCCTTGTGGCGGCCCCCGAGCAATAGGACGGTTGGACGCTCCATACCGTCAATCGCTACAGCTGTTGAGCTGACGTTGGTGGCTTTCGAATCATTGATCCACTGCACCCCGTCGAACTCGCCGACGAGCTCCAGCCGGTGCGGCAGCGATCTGAAGCTGGCCAGAGCCCGCGCGATTCCCTTCCTCGCCTTTGGAGTCTGATGCGATCTGTCCGCCGCCATCACCGCCAGAGACGCGGCGAGCGCATTGCCGACGTTGTGCTGCCCGAGCAGCGGCAGAGCGGTGCGGACGATCAAAGGAGCGCCAAGTACTATCAGCTGTCCGGTCCGCTCGTCGAAACAAGCATCGGCGTCCTTCGACAGCGAGAACGAATACTTGTGGCCCGCCACGTCCCGGGCCATTTGAACTACCGCCTTGTCGTCCTCGTTGACGACCCACATCGAATCGCCGTCGGCATTGGCGAAGAGGCGTGCCTTGTCTGCATAGTACGCTGCCACCGTCGGGTACCTGTCGAGATGATCGGGGCTGAGGTTGGTGAGCACACCAACCACTGGCTTGAGGCTGGGAGTGTCGTGGAGCTGAAACGAAGACATCTCCAGTGAGATCCAATTCGGCTGGGGATCGCGGGACGCGACCTCCGAGAGTGGCGTGCCGATATTCCCCGCCTCTACCGCGTTGAGATCGAGCCCCCGCAGCAGGTGTGCGATCAGCGCCGTCGTGGTGGTCTTGCCGTTGGTACCAGTGGTCGCGATGATCCGCGCTCCTTCCAGAAAGTTGAGGGCGATCTCGACTTCGCTGGCCACCGGAATCCCCATCTCCCGCGCGAACGCAAGCGGCTTGGCGCTGGGAGGGACGCCGGGGCTGGTGACGACGAGCGCCGCGCGCGCGAGGCGCTCGAGGTCGTGGCTCCCCACGTCCACGGCGATCCCGAGGGCGCGAAGCTCCTCGGCGCAATGGCCGGTTTCCGGCGACGACGCGACATCGGAAGCGTAGACCTTGTAGCCGCGTTTGGCGAGCAGCAGCGCCACGGCACGACCGCTACGCGCCAGGCCGATGACGGCAATCTCGCGCTCGCGCGGCACGAGCTCGCGCGGGGTCATCTCAGCTTCAGTGTGCTCAGTCCGATGAAGGCGGCCAGTACCCCGATGATCCAGAAGCGAACCACCACCTGCGCCTCGTCCCAGCCCTTGACCTCGAAATGGTGATGCAGCGGCGCTCGCTTGAAGACACGGTGCTCACGCGCGTACTCGATCCCGTAGCGCCGCTTGCGGTACTTGAAAACGAATCGCTGCAGAATCACCGAGAACATTTCGGCGACGAATACCGCGCCAACCAGAAGTAGGAGAAACTCCGACTTGAGCAGAATCGCCACTGCCGCGAGCGCTCCGCCGAGGGCGAGAGATCCCGTGTCGCCCATAAAGACTTCGGCGGGATGCGTGTTGTACCAAAGGAACCCGATGCACGCACCCATCATCGCAGCGCAGAACACAGTGAGCTCCCCCGATCCTTTGAGGAAGTACACGTGGAGGTACTGACTCGCATCAACACGACCGACGACATAGGAGTAGAACGCAAAGGTCAGAGCGGCGATGGCGG
>DASXGU010000012.1:0-4603 GCA_036488915.1 Gemmatimonadaceae bacterium
GCCGATCGAAAGCAGGTTGGCCGGGATGTGCCGGATGTCGAGGCAGATGAAAGCGAAAAGCAGCGCCAGCGGAATCGTCGCCGCCACGATGAGTCCCGACCGCACATCGTAGAGGAAGAAAATCAGCACCACGATTACGAGAACGATCCCGCGGAACAGGTTATCCTCGACCGTCCGCGTCGTAAGATGAATCAGATCGCTTCGATCGTAAAACGGCTTGATCCTGACGTCCTTGGGCAGGATCGACGCATTCAGCTCCGCCGTCTTGGCTTCTACTCTCTTGAGAACGGTCTGTGCCTGCTCGCCCGTCCGCATGAGGATGACGCCTTCGACAGCGTCGTTGTTGGCGTTGAAGCCAAACTGGCCGAGTCTTGGCGCGCTGCCGATGACAACTTCGCCGACATCCCTTACAAGAACGGGAATTCCGTTGTGAACGGAGAGGACAACCTTGCCTATGTCGTCTGGAGTCTCCAAGCGGCCAAGTCCTCGCACATAGTAGAACTGGCCCCCTTCGGAATAGAACCCGCCCCCGGCGTTGCCGTTGTTCGCGCCGAGCGCCGCCGCTACAGCCGTCACCGAAAGACCCGCACCCGCCAGACGCGTTGGATCGAGAAGCACCTGGTATTGCATCGTCAATCCGCCGAGCGAGGACATGTCTGCGACGCCCGGCACGGACTTGTATTGCTTCTCCAGCACCCAGTCCTGGATCGTTTTCAGATCCATTGGTGACCGATCCGGGCTCTCGATTACATACCGATACACGAGCCCCGATGGAGAGAACAGGGGCGAGACTCCCGGCGAGACATCCGGTGGAAGTGAAAGATCCGGCAGGCGCTCGAATACCTGTTGGCGCGCGAAGTAATTGTCGGTTCCATCCTCGAAGGTGAGCCGCACGTTCGAAAGGCCATAAAGGGAGATCGATCGTGTGACCTTGAGCCCTGCGAGCCCGTTCATCTCGGTTTCCACGGGGACCGTGATCAGTCGCTCGACCTCCTCGGCGGCATGACCCGGCCACTGCGAGACGATCTCTACGAGGGGCGGTGAGATGTCGGGATACGCATCGACGGGGAGACGCAAGAAGGACCAGATCCCCGCCACGGCGAGCGCTATCGCAAGAACGCCCACCAGAATCGGCTGGTTGAGGGCGGTCGTGACAATGCGGTGGACTCCGCGAGGTGGCCCGGACTCCTCGGGCGCCTCGTCGTCGAGCGGTGCGCTCACTGGCTCTCCGCAAACTGAAGGAACAGTGCGCCTTCCGCGACGACTTTATCCCCGCTCGTGAGCCCAGTGAGAACCTGAAACCCGTCGCCAACGCGGGCGCCGAGCGTGACCGAGCGCCTGTTAAAGCCACCCGTTGGAAGCTGCAGGAATACGAACGGCAAATTCTGCTCATCGCGAAGCACAGCCGACGTCGGGACGATGAATCCAGACTGCTGCGCGTCGGCCTGGATCTGCACCCGCACGAACATGTCGCGCTTCAGAACTCCGGTCGGATTTTGAACCAGAATGCGGACGTTGGTGGCCTTCGTGTTCGGGTCGACGAGCTGGGCGACGTAATCAACGACTCCAGGAACCGGATATACGCCCGCGTCGGTGCTGATGGTTGCGTGCTCGCCCTTTCGCACGAACGGCAAATCGGCGTCGAAGACATTGGCGGTCACCCACATCGTAGCGACGTCCGCGATCGTAAAGGTTGGCGTCGTACCCGCCTGGAGCAGCTGGCCAGGATTGATCAGCTTCTCGACGACAGTGCCGCTGATCGGCGCCCGGATAACGGCCTGGATCGGGCCGGCGGCTTTCCCGGCCTGGATTGCCGCGATGGTCGCGGCGTCGACTCCAAGAGAACGGAGCTGTTGCAGGGCCGCGTCGCGGTCGGCCGCGGCTGCGGCCGCATCGGTTTGTGCCTGCTCGACATCGCGATGAGCGATCGCGTCGGTCTTGAACAGCTCCTCGTCCAGCGCCGCGACCCGCGACAGCTGTCGATAAGACGACTCCGCTTTTCTGAACGCGGCGATGGCGGTCGCAAAATCGGGAGACGACACGGCTGCGAGCGCGGTACCCTGCGCGACGTGCGCGCCGAGGGGGACGAGTATCTGAGAGACAGGGCCTGAGACCGGCGAGAGCACCTGGGTCGATCGGTCCCCGTTGAACGCGACGCTACCAGTCGTCGAGACGGTGGGCCTGAATACCGTGGGTGAAACGGTGATGACGTGAATTCGCGCCAGCTGCGCCGCAGGGATGGTGAACCCCGCGCTCTTGACCGTGACGCTGTCGGTAGTCGATCTGGTTTCGGCTGCACCCGAGCACGCCGCAACCAGCAATAGCGCGGCGATGAATGGGCGGCTTCCGCGCCGGCTGCCAGCTCTTCTACTTGGCATTTTGGGCTCCGGCTGGGAGAGAGGCGAGTGGAACAGCGACCGCTCTCTCCAGCTCAGCGAGGGAGATGTTCGCGGCAGCAAGAGCATCGGCATACTGCGTCTCGGCGTCGAGCAATGATCGTCGTGCATCAAGGACATCGAGCGCGGACGAGCCGCCGAGCGTATAGCTCGCTGATGCGGCGCGATACGCGGCACGGGCCGAGGGCAGCAGCTGATCGCGGATGAACACCGCTTGTTGGAGCGCGACGCGCGCGTTGGCGTAAGAGTCGCGCAGATCCTGCGTGACGGCGGCGACGACATCCCGTTCCGTCGCGCTCAGCTCGCGCTCGCGAAAGCTCGCTTCGGCAATCTGACCCCGGGTGTGCTGCCAGAAGAAAACCGGGATTGGAAACGAAAGACCCGTCGAGAAAAGGGCCGGGTCTGGCTGGTTGTAGTCTCTGGAGACGCCAAGGACGAGATCCGGAAGCCAGAATTGTTTTGCCAGGGCGGTGTTCGCCCGCGCACCGGCTCTTTGCGCCCGGATCGACGCCAGCTCGGGTCGCGACGCGAGCCCGGCGGCGACGACGCTTTCGAGGGATGGCAAAGGACCCGGCACTTCGAGAGAGTCCGTGGGCACTACCACGAGGCCCTGCGACCGCCCGACGAGCCGCTCCAGCGCCGAGCTCGTGGTCTGGACATCGAGCGCATTGGCGAGCAGGTCGGTGGAAGCCTGCGCGAGCGTGACGTTTGCCCTTATGACGTCGAGCTTGGCGGCCGTACCCGCATTGAAGCGCGCCTGGGTCTTGGCGAGAAAGTCCCGCGCGAGGTTCTCCGCTTCGGTCAGATCAGCTCGATGCTTGAGCGCAACGAGGAGGGAGTCGTAGGCTTCTGAGGTCTGCGCGGCGATCAGCTGTCGTTGCTGAGTGTAGGAGAGCTGAGAGGCGATGACGTCTGCCTGGGCAGACTTGCCCTGCAACCGAAGCTTGTTGGGAAAGGGTACCAGCATGCTGACGGCGACATTCTTCTGGCCGGCGCTCCCCGACTGAAACAATCCACGCTGGTTGTCCAGCGATGCGGTCGCGGCAGGGTCGGGCAGCGAGATCGCCTCGACTTTTCGCGCCCGCGCCTGGCCCACCTGCGCCCGGGCAACGTCGAGCTGCGGGTTGTGCGCGAGCGCTTCAGCGATTGCCTCGCTGCGCGAGAGGCGAATCGTATCAGCAGGAAAAGCAACCGCTCGCGGCGAAACTGAATCCGCCTGTGACGGCAGGCTCGGTATTTGGGCGCCGGCCGCGCCTGTGACGAGCGCCAGCCCGGCTAATTGACGTACGAAATGCATGAGCTCCCCAGAAGGTTTTTTGCTAAACCACGACGTACAGGCTTAGAAAACTCTGGGCGGCGCTCGAGAGGGGCTGGAGAAAAGAAACTGGACACCGGGGTCCGCGGTGAGGCGGGTTCCCAACTGCTCCAGCGCGCGACGTGGAATCACGTGCTCGACGGCGACGCGCGGTGTTGCCTGCAGCGAGAGAGCGGTGCAGGCGATGCATGTCGCCTCGTTATGACCGTGATGCAGATCGATCCCACTTCTTTCGGCGTGGGACATCGCACTGGTTTCGTCCTTTACCAGGGTCAGCGCCGCGCTCGTCACGGCCGCCTGGCCGAGAAGCGCAAGCGCGACCGCCACCAGGCACAGGGATCGGAGCGTCGTAGTCCGGACTGCAGAACGAAAGAGCATTGACTAAAGTACCCCGGCCCTCGACAAACGGCAAAACTTCGGTGGCGGTGCGCCAAGCTGTCGAACGTCATGCGCAGATCGATTACTGCCGTTGCAGGGTAGCACTACCGAGTGTCTTAGGACATTTTTCCAAGTCCATGAAGCGCGAAGATGCACTCGACTACCACGCGACCGGCCGGCCCGGAAAGATCGCGGTAGTTCCCACCAAGCCGCTCAACAACCAGCGCGACCTCGCCCTCGCCTACTCACCGGGTGTCGCGCTTCCGTGCCTCGAGATCAAGGCGAACCCCGAAGACGCCTATAAATACACCGCCAAGGGAAACCTCGTCGCCGTCGTGACGAACGGCACTGCGGTGCTCGGTCTCGGCAACATCGGCGCCCTCGCCGGCAAGCCGGTCATGGAAGGCAAAGGAAACCTCTTCAAGCAGTTCGCCGATCTGGATGTGTTCGATCTCGAGGTCGGATCGGAAGATCCCGACGATGTGATAAAGTTCTGCCAGCTCCTGGAGCCGAC
>DASXGU010000015.1:0-16560 GCA_036488915.1 Gemmatimonadaceae bacterium
AACGCCACCGGCAAGGATCTCGGCGTCGGTGTCTCGATCAATTTCGTTTGCAAGGACGCGGTCGCGCTTTACCGTGAGTTCCGCTCGCGCGGCATCGATGCCAAGAGGCCTTTTGTCGGCAACGGCATGTGGGTGACCCACGTTCGAGATCCAGACGGCTACAACTTGTACTTCGAGAGTCCGACCGATGCGCCCGAGGAATCGGAGCTGCCGGAATGAACCGGGGCTACTCCCGCTGATCTGACTCGGCGAGGAGCGCCGACCCACGACGGTGGGCGGCGCCACCATCGGTGACTGGAGCAAGGTCCCGCGCCGCCCAGCGCCGGGCAGCTTCGACGGTCGTCGGATTCGGATCGAACGTCGCGTGCTCCATCAGAAGGATCGCCGCTTCCACTCGAGCCAATGCGAGGGCAAAGCGGCGCGCGCCGGTTTGTTGAGCATCGATTCCTTCTTTCGCAGCACGGGCTGCGTATGTCTCCACAACGCGGAGCGCCGCGCGGACTCGACCGGCTGATTCATCTCCGGCGACTGGGATTGCGTCGAGTCGCCGATCCGCGTCGGACGTCCACGTGTCGAAGCCGTTGGTGCGGTCGATGGCGCGCAACGTGTCGAGGCTCAGAATGTTGGTGGTCCCTTCCCAGATGGAGAGCACCTGGGCGTCGCGAAGCAGGCGCGGGATGCCCGTATCCTCGACATATCCGGCACCGCCGAACGCTTCCAGCGTCTCACTGGCGACGGCGATCGCCTGCCGCGCGGTGTAAAGCTTGGCCACCGGAGTCAGCAGCCGCAGGAGCGTGAGATCGGATTCGCTGGCCTCGCCGGTTTCCTCGCGGCCGAGCAGCTCGACGACGCGAAACGCCAACAGGAAGGCTGCCCGAAACTCGAGCTGCATGTCGGCGAGAGTTTCGACGTGCAGCGGATGCTGCATCAGCGGCTTGCCGAAAGCGCGCCGCTCGCGCGAGTACTCGGTCGCCAAAGCGATCGCGCGTCTCATTCCCGCGACCGCCGCCACGGCGTTGTAGACGCGGGTGATGTTGAACAGCGTCGCGATCTTTCTGACGCCGTCGCCGCTCCCGCCGATGAGGCGAGCGGGAGTCCCCTCGAGGGTCAGCTCCGCGGTCGGAAGCGCCCGGGTGCCCAGCTTGTCCTTGAGCCGATCGATTTTGATGTTGCGCAGCACGCCGTCCGCGTCGCGCAGCTCAACGAGAAAGACGCTCAGTCCGGCGCCGCCGGCTGGCGCGCCGTCCACGCGCGCAAGCGTGACGGCGACCTGCGACGTCGTCGCCGACGTGAACCATTTCGCTCCGTAGAGACGATATTCGTCTCCGGATTCGCGGCGCGCGACGGTGGTCGTGCTTCCGACGTCGGATCCACCGGTGCGCTCGGTCATCCACTGCCCCGAAGTCCAGAAGCGCGCGGAATCGCGCGTTGTGAGACGCTCGAACACTGGCCGGGTCCGGGCGTCGCCGTAGACCTCGAGGAGTCTGGCGGCGCCGTCGGTCATCGCCAGGGGACAGCTGTAAAGCGCCGAGGAAGGAGCGAAAAGATAGAGCCGCGCGAACTGGTCGATGCGGGACAGTGCGCCGTGCGCTCTTTCGTACGCGGTGGCGACGATGCCTTCGGTCGCGGAGATGCGATCCAGGTCGCGCCACGCATCGCTGGTGTCTATTCGATCTACTCGCCTGCCCCACGGGTCGAATGGAACGTGACGCGGTGGGGACGATTCAGCTTTTTCGCCCAGCGCGAGGATGTCGGTGGCGGCGCGCCGGCCCAGTCGGCGCAAGTCGGGCTCGATCTCGTCGCGCACGCCCACCGGCAGGCGCCAGCGCAGAAATGAGCGCAGCATCGCATCGTCGTCGTACTGATTGCCGAGCTTCGGACCATCCTGGGCGAACTCAGTCATCCTGTCTTTAATACGTGTCGGCCGAGCGCTTCGCCAGCGCGTATCTGCTGATGAGGCTGCGACTTTGGTCTGCGGAATGCGATAGTGTTTTTGTGACTCTCGAATCGGAACGTCACAAATGCCTCTGCAGTACGAAAATCTCGATCCCACCACCCGGCGGTACGCGGTCGCCGAGCTCGACCATGATCTGGAGAGCGGCGCATTCCACATCTCGGAGCGACTGAGGCCGGAAGCCGTCGGACAATATCAGCGATTGCTCCACGAAGCATTGCGCTACTACGACGACCGGTGGCTGGAGGAGCACGCGTCCGATTTGATCGTCGAAAGCGAATCGCGTCGCACGCGTGCGGGTGGTACCACGACGGCGCGCGTTCCGCAAATGGCGGCGCGAATGCTGGCCGAGGGCGACTTCAATCGCTACTACATGCGCGGCATCGCGCTGCGCGCGATCGAAGAAGGCCGTCAGATCCTCGAGGTTTACCGGGCCCGGCTATCGATGGAGCCCCGGCCTGAATCGGCGCAGCTCGAGGGCCAGCGCATTCCCGCAGCCGAGCTCCTCGATCATCTCCGCGGACCGGTGAGCGCTGATCCGAGCGTGGCGCCGCTCGGAAGGACCAACTCGGGGCTGAGCGTGAGGTTGGTCTAGGCGGGAAGCGAACTGCAACAGCTACAGCTAATAGAACGGGTGCCAGCTGCCAGTGGCACTGATGTCAGGCGTCAGTTCACTACGCCAGCACCGGTCGGCCCCCGTTTCAGGTTTCCCGCTTCCCGCTTCCCTATTTCGGATTCGTCGCCCACACCGTCGCCTCCGTCACGAATCCCCTGTCCTCCTGCTCCAGCATGCTGGCGATGACGTGCGCGACATCCTCGGCGATCAGCTTGGAGGTGTTCTGGGGCTTTACCGGCTTGGACTCGTTTCGGCCGAAGCTCGTTTGAACCTCGCTCGGGTTCACCTGCATCACCCGGATGTTGTGCTGTCTCAGCTCGGCGCGCCAACACTCGGTGAGCGCGTGCAGCGCGAATTTGCTGGAGCAGTAGGCGGAGCCGTTGGCGAAGCCGCGCTGGCCGGCGGTCGATGAGATGTTGACGACGTTCCCGTAGCTGCGGCCGATGAAGTGTCGCGCCGAGTCGCGCGCCACCAGCATCGCGCCAAGGACGTTGGTCTGCCAGACGCGAAAGAACTCTTCGGCCGACTGCTCGATCAGCGGGCTGAACACGCCGAAGCCCGCGTTGTTGATCAGCACGTTGTAGTCGCCATACTCCTTCACGACCGCTGTTATCAGGCGATGGACGTCGTCCTCGTTGCTGACGTCGGCCACCACCGGAAATGCGCCGATCTGCTTCGCTGCCGACTCCAGCATCTCGCCGTGCCGCGCGCAGATCGCCACTCGCGCGCCGCGCTCTCGCAGCACGCGCGCCGTCTCGAAGCCGATTCCACAGCTGCCGCCGGTCACCAGCGCCGCCGCATTCTTCAGGTCCACTGCTTCTCCCTTGAGCCGACCGCCTGGCGGACCAGCGCCGCGAAATCAGCGACGTCCGCTTCCTCGGTGTCGAAAGATGTGATCAGTCGGGCTTCTGACGTCGCCTCGTCCCAGATGTGGAATGGCCACTCCTGCTGCAGCTTCGGAACTATCTCCGCGGGAAGAGTCACGAAAACCTCGTTGGCCTGAACCTTCTGGGTGATGGCGACGCCCTTGATCCCCGCCAGCTCGCCCGCCAGCAGCTGGGCCATTCGGTTCGAGTGGGTGGCGTTGCGCTTCCATAGGTCGTTGCTCAGCAGCGCGTTGAACTGGGCGGCGATGAATCGCATCTTCGACGCCAGCTGCATTCCCTGCATGCGCTTGAACTCGAAGTCGTCGGCCAGTGTCTGCTTGAAGAAGACGACGGCTTCACCCGCAACCAGACCGTTCTTGGTACCGCCGAACGACAGCGCATCGACGCCCGCGCCGCCGGTGATCGCCTTCAGCGGCACGCCGAGACTGGCGGCCGCATTGAAGATCCGCGCGCCGTCCATGTGCAGCAGCAGCGAGTGGGTGTGCGCAAAATCCGCAATCGCCCGAATCTCCTGCGGTGTATATACAGTCCCGTACTCCGTCGCCTGGGTGACCGAGATTGCCCGCGGCTGGACGTGATGCTCGTTGCCGATGTAGCGCAGATGCTCCCGGATGCCCGGCACGGTGATTTTTCCGGTGGGCGACGCAATAGGCAGCAGCTTGCAGCCGATGTGCTTCTCCGCCGCGGCGCATTCCGAGGTGTAGACGTGCGCGGTCGCGGCACAGATGACCCCCTGGTGCGACTGAACCATGCTGTGCAGGCAGAGCACGTTGGCGGCGGTACCGCTGAAAACGAGGAAGACCTCCGCGTCGTCGCCTACCGCGGAGCGGATGCGCTGCTCGGCTTCGCGGGTGTAAGGGTCGTTGCCGTACGAAGGGACGTGGCCGACGTTGGCCGCCGCCATCGCAGCCAGCACGTCGGGATGGACCCCCGCCCAATTGTCGCTCGCGAAGGCGCGTCCTGGGTTGTTCGCTCGCCGCATCTGCCTACGATAACTGACCGGGGAGGGCAGCGGGAAGAGGATCTAGTGAAAGTCCCGCGAAGCATGGACCAGCTGCTTCACCTGCAGCTCCGTGAACTTCCTGCCGATGACATTTCGGACTCCGTCGTCCCGCTCGAACTTCCCTTCGACCATCACGAAGGTGGAGAACCGCACCACCTCCGAGTATTCCTCGGCCATCTTCTTCGACACGATCACGTTGATGAAGCCGAACTCGTCTTCCATCAATAGAAAGACCGTCCCCTTTGCGCTCTGGGGCTGCTGGCGGATGGTTACCAGACCTGCCGTCGAGATCCACTCTCCGCCTCGGAGCTTCTCCAGCTGCTTCGAGTCGAGCACGCCGGCGTGGCGCAGCTTCTCCCGCAGATGCTCCATCGGATGCCCGCTGACGCTGATGCCGACCGAGAAGTAGTCGAGGAATATCAGCTCGTCCCGGGTCAGCGGCCGCGGCTCGTACGGCACCACCCGCGCCGGAGCCAGCGGCAGGGTGTCACCCACCGAGCGCATCGCCACCCACGCCGCCCGCCGCCGGTCCGGCTCCCAGGCACCGAAGGCGCCGGCCCGCGCCAGGTGCAGCGCGTCGGTCCGCTGGAGCTTTGCCCGCTGCACCACATCGTCGATCGACGAGAATCGGTCCCAGCCCCGCGCCGCTTTGAGAGCGTCGAGAGATTTCTCACCCAGCCCGCGGATGTGCCGCCAGCCGATACGCAGCGCCGGACGGTCGGGATTCTCGGTGGGCTCGTTGGTGCACTCCCAATCGCCGTCGCGCATGCACGGCGGCAGAACCTTCAAACCATGGCGGCGAGCGTCATGGATCAATGTTGACGGCGGATAGAATCCCATCGGATACGAGTTGAGCAGGCCGGCATAGAACTCCGCCGTGTAGTGCGCCTTGAGATATCCGGTCGCGTAGGCGATCAGCGCGAAGCTCCAGGCGTGCGATTCCGGAAATCCATAGTTGGCGAAGCTCTTGAGATCTTCGGCGATCTTTGCCGCTACGTCTTCGGTGACCCCGCGCTCGACCATCCGCGCTCTCAGCTGCTCCAGCACCCGATGCAGCTTCTCCACTTTCCGGATATGACCCATGGTTCGGCGCAGCTCGTCGGCCTGCGCCGCCGAATATCCGCCCAGTTTCATGGCAATCGCCATCGCCTGCTCCTGGAAGATCGGAATTCCCTGGGTGCGCTTGAGGATCGGCTCCAGGTCGGCATGAGGGTACGTCACCGGCTCCAGCCCCCGACGGCGCGCGGTATATGGATGGACGAAGTTCGCCTGGATCGGACCGGGACGAATGAGCGCCACCTGCACCACGATGTCGTACAATCGATCCGGCTTCGTATGCAGCACGGAGGCGATTTGCGCCCGGCTCTCGATCTGGAACGTGCCGATGGTCTCGCCGGTGGCGATCAGCTCGTAGGTCTTCTCGTCATCGGGCGGCAGCTTGTACATCTCCGGGCGGGTGCCGGTACGCACCTCGATCATGTCGAAGGCGCGTCTCACCAGCGACAGCGCGCCGAGTCCCAGAAAATCGAATTTGGGAACGCCAACGGCGTCGAGATCGTCCTTGTCGAACTGGATGATGGTGCGGCCCATGGTCGTGTGCTCGACCGGCAGATAATCGCCGAGCAAAGCCGACGACAGGACGAATCCGCCGACGTGGGTCGAGCGCAGTCGCGGCACTCCCTCGAACGCCGCCATCGCGGCCAGCGTCGCCCGTCCGCGCGGGTTGTCGAAATCGATCCCCAGCTTCGGCGCCAGCTCCTGCTCGACGTACTTCGCACCCTCGGCCGGATCGCTCCAGTGGATCCGCTTGGAGATGTTGTTGGCCATCTCCACCGGATAGCCGAAGGCGCGCATCGAATCGCGGATGGCGTTCGGACCGCGGTACATCTGGGTGACGCAGGTGATCGCCGCCTGCGCCCGATTGTATTTCCCATAGACGTAGTCGAGCACCTCCTCGCGCCGGTCGTGCTCGATGTCGACGTCGATGTCGGGCGCCTCGGTCTGACCATCGACGCGGATCTCCGACAGAAATCGCTCGAACAACAGGCCGTGTCGCACCGGATCCACTGCGGTGATCGCCAGGCAATACGCTACGGCCGAATTCGCGGCGCTTCCCCGACCCTGGCAGAGGATTCCGTTTCGCCTGGCGAAGTGCACAGCGTCCCACATCACCAGAAAGAATCCGGCGAAGCCAAGAGCGCCGATCACGCGCAGCTCGTGCTCGAGCTGCGCGGTCTGCTTTTCATCCAGCTCGCCCCACCGATCGCGCGCACCCTCGAAGACCTTCTCGCGCAGGAAAGTGTCGTCGCTGAAGCCGGAGGGAACCGGAAACTTCGGCAGCGGCGGTCTCACCCAGGCGAGACTGAAGTCGCACTCCGACGCAATCCGCTCGCTCTCCTCCAACCCCGCCTCTTTCCCCTTCCAGCGCTCGGCCATCTCCTCCGCGGAAAAGAGCCGCCACTCGCCATTGGGATGCAGCAGGCCGCGCGCGAGGGCGGCGTCTATCGTGGTGTCGTAGCGCAAGGCCGTCAGCACGTCATGGACGAGCCGGCTGTCGTTGTCGATGTAGCGCGGCTCCTGGCAGATCACCCACGGCACTCCATGACGCTCGGCCAGCTCGATCAGCGCCGAGGCGAGGGCGGCCTCGCTGCCGCTGGCGTGGTGCAGCTGGACTTCTACCGCCAGCCTGTCGCCGAAGACGTGACGCCAGCGGCAGAGCGTGCGCTCGGCTTCCGCATAGTCGCCATTGCGCAGACAGGATGCGACCGGCCCGGACGCCGGACCGGTCAGCACCTGAATGCCTTCACTCCGCTCCGCTACCTGTTGCCACGAGACCCGCGGGCGTCCGCGGGTTTTCTTGCCGTCCCCCTTTTTCCACGTCGACAGCTCGCCCACGCGCGATCTGGTCACCAGTGAGGCGATGTTGTTGAATCCTTCCTTGCTCCGCGCCAGGAAACCCACGGGACACCCATCGACGTTGAGCTCGGCGCCGACTATCGGCTTCACTCCCAGTCGCCGCGCCTCCAATCCGAAGCGGACGATCCCGCCCAGGTCCGCCGTATCGGTGATGCCGATGGCGCCGTAGCCGAGTGAAGCGGCACGGGCGACCAGCGCTTCCGGCGAGGCGCTGCCGTCGCCAAAAGAGAAAGCTGTATGGGCCCTCAGCTCGATAAATCCCATGGTTGAGTATTGCCCGAACATATACCGAACACAAGAGGGAAAATGGCGGTGCTATCGACTCGCAGAAGCCGATGCGGGCGCACGACCTGCGATGAGCCTCGCCATGCGCAAACCGACGGGACTTTCCTGCCTGCTGGCGACAGTGCTGGCGATAGGCTGTCGTGATCGTGGGCCGGCCGGACCGACCACGGACGAGCTGTCGAAGCTGTCGCCGGAAATTTTTTCGCACACCGACGAAGCCGGTATCCGCGACGCGCCATGCCTCGGAGGGGATGGCGTGCTGGTTTCGCCGTCGAACATCGGTCCCGTCCGGCTCGGCCGTCGGCTCCAGTCACTCCGGCAGAGCTGCGCGATCGCCCTGGTGAAAGTCCCCGCATCGGCAGGATTCAACGGGCCTGTGTTCGGCGTGTCCGCGGCGGGCGGTCTGATTCTATTTACCGTGGCCGGACGAGACAGCGCCGTTCAGACCGCCGGAACGTCGAACCCCGCTTTTCGCACGCGCAACGGAATGGGGGTCGGGAGCAGTATTAGAGATGTCCGGATCGAGCACCCCGGCCTCTGCTTCAAGCACGATTCAGCGAAGGTCATCGAGGTCTTTGTCTCGAGGCGTCGGCTCAAATGCTGAAACGAGCGCATCCGGCCGTCGCAGTGACTAAAATTCAGCCACAGACACCACGGCAATTCTCTCTAAATGGCAACCACAGTAAAAGCAGGCCGCTTCGACCAGAAGACGGCACCTACCGCTTCCACGACGCGACTCGAGCAGGTTGACTACGAGCCATCGTACGTCGCGGCGGCCATCGCGGCGACGCTGGTTTTCGCTCTCTATCTGCTCACCCTGGCGCCGTCGGTCGCGATGTGGGACACCGGCGAATACATGGCGGCGGTCAAGGTGCTCGGCATTCCGCACCCGCCCGGCAATCCATTTTTCGTTCTGCTCGGCCACGCCTTCGCGTCGCTGCCGATTCCGGTCTCCTACGCCGCGCGAATCAACATCATGGCCGCGCTCTGCAGCGCGCTCTCGGCGGGATTTTGGTTCCTCATCACCGAGCGCATCGTCGCCCGCTGGATAGTGGAGCGGTGGCAAAGGCTCGTGGTTGCTAGTCTGGCCACGTTGATCGGCGCGACGGCATTCACCGTCTGGAACCAGTCGGTGGTGAATGAAAAGGTGTACACGGTGTCGCTGCTGTTCTTCACCATCGTGTCGTGGCTGATGATCCAGTGGATCGAGGATCCCGATTCGGCGAAAGCGGATCGGATTCTCATCCTGGTGGCGTTCCTCCTCGGCCTCGGCTACTCGAATCACCCCGCCGGATTCCTGCCGCTCCCGGCAGCTGGTCTGGCCGTGATCATGGTGCGTTGGCGCACTCTGCTGCGGTGGAAGCTCGTTCTGATCGCTTTGGGCGCGCTCGTGCTCGGACTCACACCGTTCGCGTACGAGCCGATCAGGGCCGCCTACTTCCCCGCCATCAACGAAGGCGCGCCGACCGCGTGCGAGACCAGGCTCGAGGCGAGCTGCACCTTCACCAGCCTGACCAAGGACCGGTTGATGGACAACATCAACCGCGTGCAGTACGGAGAGAAGGTTGGGCGCGGCGCGCCGTACCCTGCCCAGGTGGGGATGTGGTGGCTCTACTTCAAGTGGCAGTGGCTGCGCGATTCGCACGACGACATGCCGGGACTGCAGTTCGTGCTGGCGTTCTTCTTTCTGGGCGTCGGCCTGCTCGGCGGTTACGTGCACTGGCAGCGGGATCGAAAAACCTTCTGGTATTTCGGCCCGCTGATGTTCACGATGACGCTGGCGCTCATCTATTACCTGAACTTCAAGTACGGATGGTCGCAGGATCCCGCGCTGGGGAACAGCGTCGACCGTGAGGTCCGCGACCGTGACTACTTCTACATCTGGAGCTTCTCGGCGTGGGGAGTGTGGGCGGCGATCGGACTCGGCTTCCTCTGGGAGCAGCTTGCTTACGTTCTGGGTGGTGAAGGCGAGAAGAAGGTCGAAGAAAAACCCGCCGGCAAGAAAGCCGCTCCCGCACCTGCGCTGACGTGGCCGACGCGACGCGGATTCATGCTGGCAGCGCCGATCCTGCTCGTCGCGCTCATCCCATTGTTCGGAAACTGGCGCTACGCGTCGCGCTCGGGACACTACTTCACCCAGCAGTGGGCGCGCGACTATCTCAACTCACTCGAGCCGTACGCGATCGTCATCACCAATGGCGACAACGACACCTTCCCACTCTGGTACGCGCAGGAAGTCGAAGGAGTGAGGCGTGATGTGACCGTCGGTGTCACGACGTACCTCGACACCGACTGGTTCGTGCGACAGATGATCCGTCGTCCGGTCGAGACGTACGATGCGGCGAAGGGTCCGGCGATATTCCGCAACCAGGTCTGGAAGAAGCCGGTCGGGCCACCGCTCAAGATGTCCTTCGCCGACGCCGACGCGATCCCGGAGTACATCCAGCTCAATCAGCCCCAGATATTCAGGCAGGGCAACGTCACGCTCAACATTCAGCCCGGCATTCTGGTGCGGCACGACCTGGTGCTGCTCCGCCTGATCAAGGATTCATTCCCCGAGCGCCCGATCTATCTGTCGACGGGCGGCGGCTCGTCGATCGGGCTCGAGCCTTATCTGGTCTCTCAGGGATTCGTCCAGAAGCTGGTTGACCATCCGGTCGTCGCGTCTGCCGACATCGCACAAATCGGCGGCATGAACATCGATGTTCCGCGAACCAAGGCGCTGTGGGACACCGTTTATCACGCGCCGGAAGCGCTGATCAAGGAAGGCGACTGGATCGATCGCGCGTCCTTCGGCATCCCTTACACGTACGCTTTCACCGGAGCGATTCTAAAGGAAGCGCTCCAGGCGAAGGGCGACACCAAGGACGCCGACACTGTGATGACTCGGGTGCGCGCGATCGTGAAGGCGGCGAGGATTCAGGGATTTCCGGGGGTGTCGTAAGCTCAATCCCACCACCCATGGACGTACCACTCTCCCGTCCTGGCATCTCTGAACAACCAAACCATCCCTCCATCATCCGTAACGCAGCGGAAATACTCTCGAGCGTATGGCTCGGTCCACTGCCCCCCCGAGACACGGTCGGGGCCGGCGGCGGAGACGATCGTCATCCACTCCTTGTCCCGGTACTGGGTCGGCATCTGGTGATCGCGGCGGCGCTTCGTCGTCACCGCGATGCGGCGGGGCTCTGGTAGAAGCTGCAGCGTCAGGCGCGGCGCGGCGGTCGCCTTCACTACCTTCTCGCGCAGCTGGATGCGCGCCGAGGCCTGCGCCGGCTCCTGGGTCACCCACTCGGTGCGACGGTCGATCAGCGGATGCTGGGTATTGCGCGGAGTGACGACCACCGAGCCCTGATCATCCAGCAGCTGCGCTATGGTTTCCTCGGCGGCGCGGGCAGTGGCGAACCCGCGATCGAAGATGTCGCCCTGACGCTCGACCTCCCCGGTGACCGCTTCCACCCGCATCGTAATTCCAACGACCCCATCCGGAAGCGTGATTCTTTCCAGGTGCGAGCGAATCAGCCGCATCCACGCCTTGTGGCTGGCGGTCGATCGCGCGGGCCGTAGAGGGTGCTCGTAAGTCTCACGATTCGCCAGTGAAAAGATCATCATCATCTCGCGCGCGCACTGGCCGCGCGACTTGAGCTCGGTGGCGATGTTGCCGACCAGCGCGTTGATGATGAAGACCAGACGCTCCGGATCCTTGAGCGTGTAGTCGACCCAGTCGAGCGAAGCGCTGGGCATCGTCCGCGGCATGCCGGCGAAGATGCGGCGCGAATCGTCGGCTCTCGCCAATCTCCACAGACGCGCACCTTCGGCGCCAAATCGCACCTCGACGGACTCGAGCTCGAGTCTCGCCAGATCCCCGCAGCTCTCGATTCCTATCCCATCCAGAAGAGTGTCGAGGTAGGGTGACGGCCCCAGCACGCCGACCGGGAACGCTGCCAGATATTCGCGCTCGCCGCCGAGCGGAACGGTGATGAGAGAGCCATCGCCGGTCCTCCCGTATCGCGCGGCAACCTCGGCGCAGATGGGAGTGACTGAGATTGCAGCCCTCACTTTCTCGATCCCGTTTTCACGAAAGACTTCCAGGAGATCCCCGGCCAGACCCTGCGCGTTCATCCCTCGTCCATCGGCCCAGACGATCCCATTGGCGCCAAGCATCACCCGCGGCGCAACGCCGAGCAGGTCAGGAACCAGTTGTTGGAGCGAGTGGCTGCTGTCGGGGGCAGGAGCGGCAGGAGTGACAGAAGCGGGGGCGGGAGCCCAGAGGCAGACGAAAGTCATCTTCAGCATGAAGCGGGGGAGCAATTATATACCGAACATATACCGAAAGCAAGAAGGGCGCCGCGGGCGGTAGATTCGAAAGGACGGGAGGAGTGCATGCACGCCAGGCTCGCCGAAACCATGAGCTTCGTGGAAGAAAAACGCAGAGAGCTGCTCGACAGCGTCAAAGGCGTTCCGGGCGAGACGCTCTGCCGTAAAAGCACGCCCGACACATGGTCAGTTGCGGAGATTCTCGATCACCTGAAGATGGTCGAGTCCGGCGTCGCGCGTCTTATAACGAAGCGCGTGGGCCAGGCGAAAGAGTCAGGCGCGAGCGAAGAAACATCAACGTCTTCGGTGTTTCAGTCGTTCGACCCTTTCGCCAGAAAGCTGGATTCGTCGATTCTCCAGTCTCCTCAGGGCGTGAAGCCGAGGGAGAACATCGACATCAGCGAAGCGCTGGATGGACTGGCGAGCTCGCGCGAGGCGCTACGCGCGGCGGTTCTCTCGGCCGACGGCGTGGCGCTGGGCGAAATCAAGCACACGCACCCGATACTCGGTGAGCTCGATCTATATCAGTGGCTGATATTTCTGGGGCACCACGAAGGCAGGCACAGGAAGCAGATCGACCGTACTCTCAAATCAATTCCCCAATGAAAAAAATCCCTGTCCGTTTCATTGCAATGTCAGTGGCGATGGCGACGCTCGCGCTCACGACCGCCGCGGCGCGCAATCCCGCCTCGCCCGATGCGAAAAAGCCTACGATCACGGTTTACAAGGATCCGTCCTGCGGCTGCTGCAAGAGCTGGATCGAGCACCTGATCAAGCACGGATATCAGGTCGACGCCAAGGATTCGCCTGACATGGCCGAGGTCAAGCGCACCCTGGGCGTTCCCGACGCAATCAAGGCGTGTCACACCGGGGTGGTGAACGGATATCTGATCGAGGGCCACGTGCCGGCGGCCGACATCGACAGGCTGCTGGCTACCAAGCCAAAGATCGCGGGGCTGGCGGTGCCGGGGATGCCGATGGGCTCGCCAGGCATGGAAGGCGGACGCGCCCAGCACTACCAGGTCCTCAGCTTCGAGAAGAACGGCAAGACCGGGGTCTTCGCCAGCTACTAGCCTCCGGGCGGGCCCCCCGGGGGTGTTGCCTGGAACACTTGCGTGCGTCTGGATGTTTAGATATACATTCAGCGTGCATAATTTCCCAGCGTCATCCGAGACCAGCCGCGCCGCCCACGGCGCCGACGACGCACCGACGACGGTGCGCCGCGCCACGCGCGCGGACGTCGCCCAGATCCTGGAGCTGGTCAGCCAGTACGCCGCCGAGGGACTGATGCTGCCCCGCACCTTCGAGCAGATCGCAGCGCGCGTTGACAGCTACGTCGTATCGGCCGATGTCTCGGGGCACGTTGTCGCTTGCGCGGCGCTGGAGGAATACTCCCCGTCTCTCGCCGAAGTGGCGTCGGTGGCCGTCGCGGCATCGCATCAGGGCAAAGGACTGGGAAGCCAGGTGGTGCTCGGCGTCGAGCGGCTGGCCCGCTCGCGCGACATCGAGGAGCTTTTCGCCCTCAGCCTCACCGACAACTTTTTCCTGTCGCTCGCTTACAAGCCGACGACCATCTCGCGCTATCCGGAAAAGCTCGCGCGCTACGACACTCTCACTCGGGCCGGGGTCGAGATCGTTCCCAAGCGGTGCTTCCAGAAAGAGCTCGGGAAAGGGTACGAGGCACCGCGGCTGCTCGCGAAAGCAACCGCCGTCGGAAGGAAGAAAAAACTGGCGTAGTTCACGGGTGGCCGATGGCCACCCGTTTTTATTTCTCCACGATGTCCTGCAGGGCCTGCCTTATTGCCGGGTCCGAATTCCGTGAGAGAGCGGATATCGCGCGACGTTTGAGCTGAATGTTGGGCTCGTTGCGGGCGATCCAGACCAGCTTATCGGTGGCGGGCTTGTCGCCGAGACGCGAGTAGATGCCGATCAGAGTGCCCCGCAATTGGGGGTCGGGCGTCGGATCGTATAGGGCCACCAGCGAGGGCGTCGTCGCCCCGGCACGCGACAGGTACTCGAGCGCGCGGCGGCGGGCATCGGAGGTGAGATTCTCGTCGCGCACTATCGCCGACAGCCACTGCACGTTCTCGTTTCCGCCGAGGTCCGCCAGGGACCCGAGCACCGCATCGCGCGAGCGATCGCCGGTGAGGTGCGGGTAGAGTGAGCGCAGCATCGCGGCATCCTGACCGGTCACGTAATTCCTGCCAAGTCCGCGGATGGCGGCCGCCTGCACTTCGTCGGGGAGATCGGTTCGCTGGACGGTCGAGCGCAGGAACTGTCGCGCCCGCGGATCACCGGAAGACGCGAGCATCCTGATGCTCTCGCGCCCAATCCACGAGCTCATGTTGCCGCTGGCCAGCTGCACCAGTGAGGGAATGCCGGCACCACGGTCGAGACGCGCCAGCACGGCGAGCGCCTGGGAGCGAATCGCCTGCACGTCGCTCTCGTTGGTGGCGATCTGGACGAGTGCGGGGCCGATACGATCCAGCTGGGCGGCGTCGGCGCGGGTGAGACCGGCGAGCGCGGCACGGCGGGTCTCGAGCGGCCGGCTTTGATCGCGGCCGATCTCCAGCAATCTCGGAGTCGCGTCGACGTTTTCACCCAGAAGCGCGGCGAAGATGGCGTCACGGCCGACGCGGCCATCAGCGCGCGTGGCGACTCCAAGCAGATAGTCCGCCGCCTCGGCCGCGCTAACGGTGCCGAGGTTGGTGACTCCGGGATCGACCGCCGCGGAGACCGTTCCAACGTAGCTCCGCACGGCCACGACGTTGCGGTCGGCGAGATCGACTACCACCCGCGCGGGGCCGGCCTGACACTGATCGCTGTTGTTGCTGGAGAACGATCCGTAGAAGTTTCCACCGCCCATCGAGATGTAGGTACGGCCATCGCCGCAGACGCCAGGGCGCGCCGGATAGCTGAATTGCACCGTGCGATCGCCTGCCGAAGCGATGCGGCTGGCGAGCGTCTGACCGGCGAGAGGCCCCCCGGCAACGCAGACAGCCGCGGCGGTTACGGCGGCGCGAAAGAGATTCGTCATTTGTCGATGATCTCCAGTAGAAGCTTCTTGGTCCGCGGATCGTTCTTGCGCGACAATGCCGAGATCGCGTAGCGGCGGAGATCCGGATCGGTGCCGGTGCGCGCGATCTCCATCAGCTTATCCGTAGCCTCGGGCTCGGGTCGCTGGGCGTAGAGGCTGATCAGCTGTTCCCGCAGCGGACGATCGCCGGCGACGTCGTACATCTTGGTGAGATCGCTGATCGACAATCCCGACCTGCCGGCGTAGCGAAGCGCCATGGCCCGAACTTCGACTGGCTCGCTCGGGTTTCTCACGATCGAAAGCAGCCACTGATCGTTCTCGCTTCCGCCCGAGCGCGCCACCGAGCGAATCGCGGCGGCCTTCAGTCGCGGCGTCTCGAGGCGCGAGTAAACGCCGCGCAGATAGGCGCCGTTGTCCGGGGACCGATCGGTGTCGATGCTCGTGAGCGCGGTCATGCGAAGATTCTCATCGAGGTCTGATTTCTCGACGATCGCGCGCAAGCTCTGGCGGGCGCGCGGCGAGTCGCTGCGCCCGAGCGCGGAGATGGCGGCGCGCTGGAGCTCCTCGTTTCCAGGAGTGCGGGCCAGCTCCTCCAGGGTGGAGATCGCCTGATCACCAGGCATCGCTGCCAGAAAACGCAGCGCCTCGGAGCGAACCCGGATATCCGGATCGTTGCGAGCGGCCCCTATGACGAGATTCATCGCATCCGCATCCGTGCGGCGGCCAAGCAGATAAATCGCCGCGCGGCGGAGTCCCGCCGAGCAGTCGTCGCGACGCGCGAGGAGGCGCCGCAGAATCGGCGTCGTCGATTCGGGATCGGTCTGGCCCAGGGAATTGAGCGCTTCCACTCTGACCGCAAGATCCTCGCGATCACAGGTCGCGCCCGGCTGGGTGGCGGCTTTGTTCACCGCCCGGATGGCGGCGCCGTCACCTTGCGCGGCCAGCGCGCCGCGAATGCGGGTTGCCAGCACCGGCGCGTCGGTCTGGAGCGACGCCTGGCGGTAATTGCTGCTGGTCTGCAGCGTCTTCAGCGCCTCGTTGAGGTCGCTGGTGCCGCCGAGGCGATAAAGCGCGAACGCGCGCCAATAGCGGGCGTCGGAAGCGTAGGCGGAGCTCGGGAATTTTTGCGTGATGTCGCCAAAGAGCTGCGCGGCGCGACGATACTCGCCGCGATTCAGCGCTTCGCGCGCCAACCGATAGAGAGAATCAGCGGGATCCGACTGAGCCCACGGTTTCGGCGGATCGTTGGAGATCCCTCCGAACTGGCGCTCGAACGGTGACAGACCCTGGACTCGATCGATTGCCGCCAGCGCGCGACCAGAAAGCGCGAGAGGTGCGATAGCGAGCTCAGGCGTCGGCGTGACGTCGAGGTCCATCGGCGCCATGGGAGCCATCGGAGCCATCAGGGCCATCGGAGCCATGGGCGGCATGGTCGGCATCGCGGGCATGAGCATGTCGAAGTCCATGTCCATCTCGGGCATGTCTATCGCCATTGGGGCCATGTCGAAATCCATGTCGATGTCGATCGGATCGACGTGAAAATCC
>DASXGU010000039.1:0-3652 GCA_036488915.1 Gemmatimonadaceae bacterium
GCTTTCACGCCCACAGATGGGCGGACTGACTACACGATTGTGGAGTACTTCACTCCGTCGACCTGAGACCGGAGCGGCTAATGGCTGACAACATGCTCGATTCTCGCGCGGCGCTCGCCGCCGAGATCGCCGAGTCGGTTAAGCTGGCGCTCAACGCCAAGCGATCGACGGACCAGCTGAACGCGACGGTCGAAAAAAGTCTGCGCGAGGAGGCACGCCGCGCCGAGCTGAAGCTCGCCTACCTGCGGGTTTCGGCGGCCGGCGTGTTCTCGGTTTTCCTGTTCGGCAGACTTCTCCTCAGCAGAATCTCGACCGTGCCGCCGCCCACGTCGGGCAGCCTCGGCGCCGCTCTCGGGTGGATGACTTTCGCGGCGGTCGCGCTGCTGTTTCTCAGAAAGGAGTGGTACAAGCCGTGGCTCCGGCGGGCGTTTCCCATCGCCGACGCCACGCTCCTCGTCGTCGGGCTCGGGTTGAGCCAGGTCGGTGCCGACCCGTTCATCCGTCCGCCGGGCCTGGCGACGACGTTTGCCGTCCTGTGCGTGGTGCTCGCGTTCACCGGCGCCTTCAGGCTCACTCGTTCCGCGGTCGAGCTCACCACGGGCTTGTCGATATTGGTGCTGTTGTCGGCGGCGGTGTTCGGGTGGCTGCCGCCACTCGCGGCGGGAGGCTCGCTGATCGCCGTTCTGCTGGCCGGCGCGCTGGCGCTGTCGGTCACCGACATGATCCGCCGGGTCGTGCTCAACGAAGTCGGTCGCGCGACCCTCGATCAGATGTACGGCGAGGCGCAGCGGGTGATCGACGCCCGCGAGGAGATACTCCGCATCGTCGCGCACGACCTGCGCAATCCGCTCAACACGATCTCGATGGCAACGTCGCTGCTTCTGGAGGAGAGCGCGGACGCCACCAGGACCAGTCAGCTGCGCATCATCAAGCGCGCCGGCGAGCGGGCAAACCGTCTCATTCAGGATCTCTTGAGCGTCACTACCATCGAAGCGGGCCGGCTCTCGGTGGCTCCGCGGAAGGTTTCGATCGGCGAGCTGTTACAGGAATCGGCGGAGATGCTGCAGCCGATTGCGAAAGAGCGGTCGATCACGCTTTCTGTCAGCGCGGCGGCCGATCTCCCGTTCGTACGCGCCGACCCGGCGCGGGTGCTGCAGGTCTTCTCCAATCTGGTCGGCAATGCCATCAAGTTCACTCCGACCGGGGGCGCGATCACTTTGTCGGCGGTCCGCGGCGAAGGCAGAATCGTCTGCTCGGTGGCCGACAACGGTCCGGGAATTCCGGCTGGCCAGATCCCGCGGCTGTTCGGGAAATTCTGGCAGGCGAAGCGAGGCGACAGCGGCGGCGTCGGGCTTGGTCTGGCGATCGCCCGCGGGATCGTCGAAGCCCACGGCGGTAGCATCACCGTGGACAGCGAAGTCGGAAAAGGCAGCGTCTTCTCCTTTCCGCTGCCTGTGTGGACCGGCGAGTCGACCCGCGCCGACACCACCCAGTTCACCATGCCGACGCGCGAGATCCCGACCAACCAGTCGGCGCCGGCGATTTAGTCTCGTCGCCACTCCCGGCTTGGGAGGGGAATCATTGCGCTCGAAATGCAGCGATGGCGGAGCCTCCGAGGCGCCCCTTACCTTGCCCGCGTGTCGCCGAAGGATATGTTGCAGAGCTCGCCCCGTACGCCAAATTTTTCTCGCTGAAAATCTTGCGAACATGGCGCCGGTTTCGTAGTTTGTTCGGGTGGCACGTCGCCACGAATTTCTCCGGGCTGACCAGGCCTGAACGTCCAACGACAAGGTGAATCGAGATGGCTGTATCGACGGTTAACGAGGACAAGAAAAAGGCGTTGAACCTGGCGATTGCCCAGATCGAAAAGAACTGTGGCAAGGGCGCCATCATGAAGATGGGCTCCGCGGACTCGCGCGTCCGGGTCGATGCGATTCCGACCGGAGCGATCAACCTCGACGCAGCGATCGGCGTCGGCGGAATCCCCCGCGGCCGCGTCACCGAGATCTACGGTCCCGAGTCGAGCGGTAAGACCACCCTCTGCCTCCACGTCGTCGCCAATGCTCAGCGCGCGGGCGGAGTTGCGGCTTACATCGACGCCGAGCACGCGCTCGACACCGACTACGCCGCCAAGCTTGGTGTCGACGTGGAGAGCCTCCTCGTCTCGCAGCCCGATACCGGCGAGCAGGCGCTCGAGATCTGCGAGATCCTGGTCCGTTCCGGCGCCGTCGACGTCATCGTCATCGACTCGGTCGCCGCGCTGGTTCCCAAGGCGGAAATCGAAGGCGACATGGGCGACTCGCACGTGGGCCTGCAGGCGCGTCTCATGAGCCAGGCTCTCCGCAAGCTCACCGGGGCCATCGCGCGCTCCAAGACTTCGGTGATCTTCATCAACCAGCTGCGTGAGAAGATCGGCGTCATGTTCGGCAACCCCGAGACGACCACCGGCGGAAAGGCCCTCAAGTTCTACGCTTCGGTTCGCCTCGACATTCGACGCATTGCTCCGGTGAAGGAGAAGGAAGACGTCATCGGCTCGCACGTCCGCGTCAAAGTGGTGAAGAACAAGGTCGCCCCGCCGTTCAAGCAGGCCGAGTTCGACATCATGTACGCCGAGGGCATCAGCCATGCTTCGCTGGTGCTGGACATCGCCGCCGAGTCGGGAATCATCGACAAGTCCGGTGCGTGGTACAGCTACGGCGCGCAGCGCATCGGTCAGGGCCGCGAGAACGCCAAGATGTATCTGAAGGACAACCCGGCGCTCCTCTCCGAGGTCGAGGAAAAGGTGAAGACCGTGCTCGGCATCAAGCCTCCGGTCGGAGCAGCCGAGACCGAGGTCGAGCTGGCTGATTGAATCGCCCGACTGCGTACAACTACGCGCTGAATCTTCTCTCGGCGCGTCCCTACGCGGTCAGGGCGCTGCATCGGAAGCTGATTCAGAAGGAGTACCCGGCGGCGGACGCGGATGACGCGATCCGCCGCCTTGTCGATAACGGTCTGCTCGACGACGAGAAATACGCAGAGCAGTACGCCCGCTCCAAGATCATGTCCTCTGGCACCTCGAAGCGACGGCTCCAGCAGGATCTTTATCGCAAGGGCATCAAGGGCGACGTCGCCACCACCGCGATCGCCAACGTCATCGAAGATGAGGGGATCGACACCGCTGCTGTCGTGGAGAGCGTCGCCCGAAAAAAGCTCGCGCAGCTCGGCGACCTCGAGCCCCTCGTTCTTCGGCGGCGCCTCTTCGCCTTTCTCGCTCGTCGCGGATACGACCTCGACGAGATTCGCCGGGTCGTCGGACTTCTGCTCTCCTAGCATCATTGCCGGTGCGTCGGAGCGGGGTCCTCTCCGCGGCTACGCTCGCTTGGTCGGAGCCCCCAACTACGCTCGTTCGCTCTGCTCACTCGCGGGTCTCCTCCACGCGCTCACTTTGCAAGCCGCTGCAAGGACCCCGCTCCGACTCCCCTTGAGTCATGTCGGACGGGCACGCCCATCGATCGCGCCTCTCTCGGCGGCCAGCCATCGCGAGAGCGAGCCGAGCGAAGCTCGGCGCGTCCGAAGGGAGGGTCTCGAGCGCACCTCGCTCCACGGTCGTGCAGTTCATCGCGCGTCCAGGGAGGTGAGGGTGAACTCGGCGGAGCATCCGCAGACAAGT
>DASXGU010000084.1:0-32187 GCA_036488915.1 Gemmatimonadaceae bacterium
CTCCGAACCCGTTGCATGACGCGCTTTTCGAAGAGCTCGCCAAGTACTTCCGTTTTGCGAAGATGGACAGCTATTCGCTCCGCAAATGCTGCGCGATCACGCATTGCGCCGTTCTCGTGGCTCAGAGACATGGTAGACCCCTTCAAGTATGAATCGCAGTCCGTCGCAAGCGCGCTTTACTCTCATCTTCAAAGCCGAAACGCTGGTGCCCGTCACTTCGGCCATCTCTTCGTACGTCATTTCTTCAACGTGCTTGAGCAGGAATGCCTCGCGCTGATCTGATGGGAGCAGCCCCAGCGCCCGCTCGACGTGCCCACCGACATCCCTATCCTCTTCGACCTCTGAGCCCGGAGCCACTGCCCGCTCGATCGCGTTGGTCGCCGGGGTGAAACGCTGATCGCGTTTCCGCTGCCGCGTTGCAAAGCTCCTGCACTCATTGATCACGATCTGATAGAGCCATCCTCCGAACCGGTCCCTCTCGCGACAGCTGTGGAGGTTCCGAAAGGCGCGCATGAATGCCGATTGGAGCACATCCTCCGCGTCCGCCCGCGACCCCAGCATCCTGACCGCGAACCGTGTGCACGTCTGCTGATGACGCTGGACGAGCCCCGAGAATGCCTCGGCGTTTCCCGCCAGAACGGCGGCAATCAGCTCTTCATCAGACGCTCCTTTCACAAGTCAAAGACTATCCGATACCCCCCTAGCGTCACAGGGAAATCGCTGACATGACAGCTACTGATGAGCTTTGTAGGGCGCGGTAGGGGGCCCAAGCTAACCAGCTGCCCCGAGGCCACTTATAGCTCTGCCTTGGGCCCGGCACTGACCCCCTGAAAGCGGGGGTAAAATCAGGTTGTGACGTTTCAGGAATTTCCTGTAGTCATTTGTCTCAAGCACAGCAGTACCACCCATAGTCGGCAGCCCAAAATGACCCAGCCCAATCGGCCCGGTTTCACCTTGATCGAGGCGATAGTAGTCGCTTGCGTGATCGGGATTGTAGCCGCCACCGGAGCGCCGAAAGTTTCGGCTGCCCTGCAGAAACGCACCTCGGCGGCGGCTGCCGACCAGCTCGTGCTCACCCATTCCCTGGCCCGCTCTACGGCAATCAGGTTCGGCCGCATTGCCCAGCTACATATAGATGCGGTCGGCCAGCGCTTCTGGGTCGACGTGGACACCAGCGCCAACGGCATCGGGCAGCGCGCGACGATCGCCAACATCCGCTATGCGAACGACCCCGGCTTGTCGATGACCAGCAACCGCGCGCTCCTTTGCTTCGACGCGCGCGGGATCGCTTCGACCCTCGGCTCGTGCGAATCGGGCGACGTGCAGGTCGTTTTCAAGGAAGGCCAGACCGCCGACACGGTGTCCACCACCTCGTTGGGAAAGGTGCTGAGATGAAGCAGGCCTTTTCGGGCGGCTCGAACAAGGAGGGATTCTCGCTCGTCGAGGTTCTGACGTCGATCATTCTCCTCGGTCTCGCAACCATGAGTATTGCGGGCGCTGCAACCCTCGGCCTCACCCAGATGGGGAAGGCACGCCAGGATCTGCAGTATTCGGCCGACGTCCAGCAGGTCGCCGACAGCCTCATCTCGGTCGGCTACAGCAACGTCGCCAATGGGTCAGCGTCCGTGCGCGGACGTGCCGTCAGCTGGACGGTCGGGAATCCGAATGCGAATACCCAGCGCATCGATATAATCGCGCAGCGGCGAGGACAAGCGAACGCCACGTTGTTCTATACCGACACCGTGACGCTGTTCCTGTCCAAGTCCCGCATCCAGTGAGCCCAACCCGGGAACTCGGCGCCGCTGCGCGCCGCGGCTTTGCGCTCATTGAGCTGATCGTTGCGCTCGTAGTCGGCATCATCGTCGTGACGAGCGTCGTCCAGATGATGATCGCCCAGAGCCGCGGGTGGCGGAAGCAGCGCGAGGTGATCGACGTGCGGGAGACCGCGCGCGAAGCCGGTGCCATGCTCGCCTGGGACCTGCGTCAATCAGCTCTCGGGCAGAGCAGCTTTTCGGCAATTTCCGCCAACAGCATCACCCTGCGCTCGCCGCGCGGGCTCGGCATTATCTGCGCGAAACACGCAACGCTTCCGCGCTACGGACTCTGGAAAACGGGCGGAAACATACAGGCCAGTGCCGACGACAGCGCGCTGGTCTATCAGATCGCGCGCGGCAAATGGTCGCCGCTCAAAATCACCGCAGTTGGAACTCCGGGGGCGATGGGCGTGACGGCCTGCGCCTGGCCGGGAGCGCGTCCGCCCGACGTGGTCGTGGAATTCGCCGTCGGGACCAAGAACGACACCGCCTACATCAAGGTCGGCGCGCCGTTCAGGGATTTCAAGCGCGTCCAGTACGCTGAATACCAGCTCAACAACCGCTGGTGGCTGGGTCGAAAGGTCGGGTCGGCCGCTACCTACGAACAGCTGACGGGACCGCTCGTCCCGCCAACGTCGAACGGTCTTGCCTTCGCTTTCTACGACACGCTCGGGACGGTAACAGTGAATCCCGCTGCCGTCGGGAGCGTCGCGCTCACGCTCCGTACCGAGAGCTTCAAGAACGCCGGAAGCGGCACCTTCTACGGCTACCAGCACGACTCGCTGACGACCCGCGTCAGCGTGCGCCGCTAAACCAGTGAGCCATTCCATGACGAGCATCCGAGCCTTGCCCGAATCCTCCGATGTCGGCGGCGAGCGCCGAGGGTTTGCTTTGGCGAGCGTGATTTTCGGCATAACCATCATGAGCATCATCGCGGTGGTGGTGGTCAGCACCGCCGCCGACGAGCGCAGCGCCTCACGCGCGAGCCGCGAGTCGACTCTGGCGCTCTACGTTGCGGAGGCAGGGCTGCGACAGACCTTCGGCAACTGGCCGTCGGCGGCAGCCGCCGCGCTCAAGCCCGGCGACAGTCTCGACCTCGGCTGGCAGGCGCTGCCGAACAAAGCGGATTATCGCACGGTCATTCATCGAGTCGATGCGGGCGGACTCCAGGAGTACTCGGTCGTGGTCCAGGGCCGGCGCACGGACCCGGTCGCCGGGATCATCACCATCGTCGGCGCGGCGGGCGGAGTTCCGATCTTCGCCAATGGGGTCCGAACCGATGGGGATCTTTATTTATCCAACGGCGGCGTGTTCGACTCCTTCGATTCGGGGAACGGCCCGTACAGCTTGACCAACGTGGACACCACTGCAAATCTCTTTGCCAATGGCAACATCAACATCACCGGCACCACGGTAAAAGGGAGCGCTGCGGCTACCGCAACGATCACGCTCGGCACCGGCGCGGTAGTGACGGGAGGATCGACAGCGAGCGCGGCGGCGCTGCCCGCGATGGACATCAACGCGTGTCCGGTAAGCGGCTACACCGCGACCGCGAAAGTCCCGACCGGGCCGGGCATCACGTATAGCTCGACGACGGGCGTGGTGAACGTGGGCAGCAACGCCACGCTGACGCTGACCGACACCAGTTACTTCTTTCGGGTGATCGTGCTCGGCAATAACGCGAAGCTGATCCTTCCCGGAGTCCCCCACGTTTCCATCATTCTGCGCGATTCAATCAACGCGGGCGCCGGGACAGTGATCAACCAGTCGATGAACGCTGCGAACGTCGCGTTCTCCTCGTGCGGGACCTCACCGACGCCGGCATATTGGGCGATGAGCTCCAACGGCACGGCATCGTACTTCACGGTGTACGCGCCGAATCACGTCGTCTACGAGCTCGGTGCCGGTGATTTCTACGGTGCCGTCGTTGCGCAGATCTACTACGCATCCGGTGGCGGGCGATATCACTATGACGCGGCGCTGGCGCGTCTGCCGTCGAACAAGATCGCGGTGCAGAGAGGTTCCTGGGCGCAGCTGCCGGGCAGCTGACGCGGCCTCACTTGCCGAGCCTGGACTGGAATCGCCGCTCCTTCGGCCCGACGTAAATCTGCCGCGGACGCGCGATCTTCTGCTCCTTGTCGAGAAGCATCTCCTCCCACTGCGCCAACCAGCCCGCCATGCGCGCGATGGCGAACAGGACGGTGAAGAAATCGGTGGGGAACGCCATCGAGCGGTAGATCAGGCCGGTGTAGAAATCGACGTTCGGATACAGCTTGCGCGAAGTGAAGTATTCGTCCGACAGCGCGATCCGCTCGAGCTCGAGCGCAATCTCCAGATCCTTGTCGACTCCAACGACCTTGAACACTTCGTCGGCGAGCTTCTTCACGATCTTGGCGCGCGGATCGTAGCTCTTGTAGACGCGATGGCCGAAGCCCATCAGACGTCCGCCGCCACCCTTCACGCTCTCGATGAATTTCGGAACGTTCTTGACGCTTCCGATCTCCTGGATCATTCGCAGCACCTGCTCGTTGGCACCGCCGTGCAGCGGACCGAACAGCGCCGCCACTCCGGCGGATACCGCCGAGAACGGGTCGACGTGCGATGACCCGACGGCGCGCACCGCGCTGGTGGAACAGTTCTGCTCGTGGTCGGCGTGCAGGATGAACAAAATCTCCAGCGCCCGCGCGAACACCGGATTGGCCTCGTACTTGGACTCGCTCATCCGTGCGATCATCGACAGGAAGTTCTCGACGTACGAGAGCCTGTTGTCGGGATACACGAAGGGCAGCCCCTTCACGTGCCGGTAGGAGAACGCGGCGATCGTCGGGGTCTTCGCCAGCAGCCGGATGATCGAGATGTTGCGCTCGGTCTCGTCGAAGATGTTGCGCGCGGAAGGATAGAACGAGGCCAGTCCGGCGATCGAGCTGTTGAGCATCGCCATCGGGTGCGCGTCGTAGCGGAAGCCCTCGAGAAACTTCCGGAAATTCTCGTGCACGTAAGTGTGGAACGTGATGTCGTGCACGAACTGGTCGTATTCCTGCTGGGTGGGGAGCTCACCGTGCCGGAGCAGCCACGCTACCTCGAGGAACGTCGCGCTCTCAGCGAGCTGCTCGATCGGATAGCCACGGTAACGGAGGATTCCCTTGTCGCCGTCGATGTAGGTGATGGAGCTGCGGCACGCGGCGGTGTTGAGAAACGCCGGATCGTAGCTCATGAGTCCCGCATCGTCGGGGTTATCCGTCTTGATCTTCTTCAGCTCGGTTGCCCTGATTGCGCATTCGACGACCGGAACAGAGTAGTTCTTGCCGGTTCGGGTGTCCTTTATCTCGAGCGCGCTCCCTGACGGAGCTGCGGCGGCTGGCGGCGTGGCTGGACTGCTGGCGGCCGGCTTGGTGGCCGGCTTGTTGACTGTTGCGGTCTTCGGCATCCTGTTCTCCAGTTGATTACATCCAATTTAGCGTAACGTCGTCTCTGGTGAGAGCGACGCCGATACCGAAGGGAGTGTGGAAGTGGCTTTCAACAGGCGCAAAACGGGTCCGATGCCCGATCCGCAGCTGATGATGCTGCCGATGCCGTCAAGGCGGCATTTCATCAGGCGTATGCTACGGAACGCGGGCATCGCCGGCGGTGTGATCGGCGGCGGACTCCTGATCGGCATGGTCGGATATCACGCATTCGGAAGAATGAGCTGGCTCGATTCCTTCTACTACTCGTCCATGATCCTCGCGGGCGAGGGACCCCCGGCCGATCCGACGAACCTCACGTCTCCCGAGATCGCACGCCTCCACCTGTTCGCGGGCTTCTTTGCGCTGTTCAGCGGAGTGACGTTCATCACCATGGTGGGCGTGCTGTTCGCTCCGGCGCTGCACCGGTTCCTGCACCGCTTTCACCTGGAGATCGCGGTGCACGATGACTCCGAAACCGCCGACTAGGCCGACGCGATCACAAACGCTTGACCCTTGTGACCCTCCAGGTGCCGCCGTTGACTGTCGCGCCGGCGACGGAAGGCACCGTGGAGTATGTCCCTTCGATGGCAGGCCCCGGCTTGAAGGAGCCGTCGAAGGTGGTCGTCACGGTGCACCCACATTCGGGATCCTGATAGGGGTCGAGGGTGCCGTGAACATTGCCCCCCTGCTTCTGCACGAAGTGGATCGACAGCACCTGTCGCGAGGCTGGCGCCGTCGAGACAGCGTTCAACAGCTCACGCTCCTGGGGACTCAGGAGTGAATCGGCGCGCGGAATCATCACCACGTTGCCGGAAGCGGCAGACTCCCCGGCCAGGAGTGTGAACGCAATCGTACCGTTCCTCCCGGTGGTAGTGCTGCCGTACGTCCCGCGCCACTGACCGACCAGCGGATTGACGTCGAAATCCGTCGCCGTCACCGCGATGTTCGGCGTCGGCCTGGCACAAGCCATCGCTGCGATCGCCACACAAACCGCAGTGGCCGAGAGGGCGGGCGTCATTTGATTCTCCGGTTGGGTCGAGTCACCAGAGATTGGCAGCGTTCGCCGCCCGGATCAAGTCAGGTCGCGGTGACGGGACGGAATCCCTTACGCTCCATTGCGCCCCACTCTTTCCGCCCGCGCACGAATTTCCACAGCCCGCGCAGTCTCCAGTACACGGTCATCTGCCGGTAGCCGATGTTCTCCATCAACGCCCACCAGAACAGCAGCGCGCGATCGCGAAACGTCTCATACCGGTGGAAGCTCAGATCCTCGAGTATGAGGGTGAACGCGGTCAGCGCCGTACCGAGCCCATAGGCGGTCAGATAAAAGAGCGCGGCGAATCGCCAGTCGAGCATCCCGAAGCCGAGTCCGAGGGCGAGGGTAGTCAGCCCGACCACCTCGATCAGGGGCGCGAGCAGCTCCACGAATACGTAGTACGGAAACACGAACACTCCGGTAATTCCGTAGCGGGGGTTGAACATCATCCCGCGGTGGCGCCACAAGACATCCGCAAGGCCGCGGTGCCAGCGATCGCGCTGACGGCCCAGCACCGCTGTCGTCTCGGGCACTTCGGTCCATGCCACTGGATCGGGGACGAACGCGATCTTGCCGGGACTCTTGTTGACGTAAGACAGGCGCTTGAGCCTGAGCACCAGCTCCATGTCTTCGCCGACCGTGTCGTGCAGGTATCCGCCGGCCTTCACCACCGCGTCGCGTCGAAACAGACCGAAAGCGCCCGAGATGATGATGTTTCCGCCCAGCCTGTTCCAGCCGAGGCGGCCGAACAGGAACGCGCGCAGGTACTCGACCACCTGGATTCCCGGAAGGAGTCTGGTCGGCACCGACGCCTTGATCACGCGGCCGTGTTTGACCTCGGACCCGTTGACGACGCGAATCGTGCCGCCGGTCGCCACCACGTCGGTCGCGTAAAGGAACGGGCGCACCATGCGCTGCAGCCCGTCCCCTTCGATGAGGGTGTCGGCGTCCATTGCGCACACCAGCTCGCCGCGGGCGAAGCTGAGTCCGACGTTGAGCGCGTCGGCCTTGCCCCCGTTTTCCTTGTCGACGACGACGAGCGACGGGTACGCCGACGATCTGTACAGCGTGCGCACCGGCTTGGTCTTGATCCGCTGCTCGTAGATGGTCTTCACCGGCACGAGACTGAACCGGTCGATTAGAACCTGGACGGTTTTATCCTTCGATCCGTCGCTGATGACTATGATTTCCAGATTGGGGTACTGGAGCGCCAGCAGCGCGCGGAGACTCGTCTCTATCGTCGCTTCCTCGTTGAAGGCGGGCGCGAGAATGGAAATGGTCGGCGACAGCGTGGAGCTCAGCAACAGGTGCCTGCTCTCGTCAGTGATGAGTAGCATGTGGCGACGCAGCTCCAGCAGCGAGCTGATCAGAAGGATCAGATACCAGCCGTTGACCGCCATGAAATAGGCGAGCACCGGACCCTGTCCCTTGAACAGGATCGCATTGACGACGGAGCGAAGAAGCTCGGTCATCCCGCCGCCGCAGCCGGTAAGTCGAGAACCTGTTGGGCCATGTCGGCGGCGAAGCGATCATCGCTCTTCAGCGCGCGGCGCAGAAACAATGTGCCGGGCGCGCCGATCGATCGCAGCGCCAGGCCCGATTCCTTTCGGACTCTCCACGCCGAATCGCGCATGCAGTCGAACAACGCCGACGCCGCCGCCCAATGCTGCATTCGTCCCAGCGATCGTGCCGCCGCCGCCCTCACGCCTGAATCGCCGTCCTTCAGCATCTCCATCAGGCGCTCGGCGGCCGCCGCGTCCCCGATGGCGCCGAGGAGGCCGGCGGCGGCGACGCGAACGGCGGGATCATCCGCGGTGCGCGACTGGCGCAGCGCCGCCGCCGCAAAGCTCGGCTCGGCGACCGATTCGGCGACGCGCAGCCCGGCCTCCGCCGCCTGGCCGGTGTGGGTTTCGAGAAATGTGGCCAGCGGTCCGGCGATGACGCCGCCCATCCTCAGCAGCGCGTTCTGCACCGCGAACCGGGCCTGGGTAGCGGGATCGGCCAGCAATGCAAGCATCGCCGAGATGACTTCGTCGGACGGCTGCGCGGCAGCCCACTCGGCGGCCTGCGCGCGGACGGCGGGATGCGGGTCGGCGAGGAGGCGCAGAACGAGAGGGTCCGGCACATCGAGCCGGGACAAAATCCGAGCGCCCCGCAGGCGTCTGGTCCAGCGGCTGTTGACGCACAGCTTACGGGCGCGATCCACGACACCGACCTTCTCGGCGATAAAGCGCAGTCGTTCCTTGCCGGTCCCCGTGACGTTGCGGGAGATGTCGAGGAACGCCATCACCTGCACGTCACCGGGCTGGCGCGCCAGGAGTTGAAGCTCCTCCACGTTCACGATGCCGCGGGTGATCAGAACCGCGACCGAATCGCGAGCGGCGCTGGCGCGGCGAATGATTCGGTGATTGGTGAACGACAGCCAGGCGCCGGTGAGGAAAAAGAGTGCGACCGCCAGAACCAGGAGGCCCAGCTCTATCGTCATGACGATGGTGATTAGCCCCTGATTCATCATGACAGATTCTGCCTGAGCACGGTTCGCACCTTGTGCATCAGCACGGGGACGCTGAACGGCTTGGGGATGTGGTCGGAGGCGCCGAGCTCGAGCGCGGTGAGGATGTCGCGCTCGCCGGTGCGGGCGGTGAGGACGACGACGTTGCTGACTCGCGTCACCTCGCTGGCCTTGAGGCGCCGCAGCACCTCGAGTCCGTTGAGGGCCGGCAGATCGACGTCGAGCAGGATGAGGCGCGCTCTCACTTCGGGGGACGTCCCGGTGAGGGCGGCAACCGCGGCCTCGCCGTCGGCAAACGTGGCGACGCTCAGACTGCGGCTTTCCATCGCGTGCTGGAGCAGCGAGACCAGTGCGGTGTCGTCGTCGATCACCGCCACATCCACCCGGCGGGTCAGCGGGCCGGTGAGGGTTATGCCGGAGATCCCGACACGCGTCCCGGCGCCGTCGCTGCGCGCTTCCCGGAGCGCCTTGTGGGCGGCGTCCCAGAGCGAGGGGACCGTGTCACCGTCACTCTGGTATTGCGCGACGCCGGCGCTGCACGAGACGTGGACCCGGCGCCCGTCGGCGGCGGTGAAATTCTGCTCGGCGATCTTGGCGCAGATCTGCGCCAGCTTGATGGCGGCGTGCTCCTTGGTGCTGCCGTACATGCCGATCGTGAAATCAGAACCGCCCCACCAGCCCGGTACGTCTTCGCCGCGGAACGCCTTGGGGAGCAGCTCACCAATAGTGCGAAGCACATTGTTGGCGGTTGCCCGTCCGAAGGTCGATGCAAGGCTGGCGAAGGCATCGACCTGGAGCACGGCAACGGAATAAGGATCGGATTTTCTGCGCGCCAGACGCAAAAAGCGCTCGATCAGCTCGGTGGCCTTTCCGCCCGTCGCCAGGCCCGTCAACGGATCAGTTTCGACAGGCGTGCGGCGAGCTTTGACGCCGGTGAGACGGCTTTCGATCCGGACGGTGAGCTCGGCGGGGACGAACGGCTTGCCGACGTAGTCGTCGGCGCCGGCGGCGAAGATCCGCTGTACGCTGGCGGGATCCGTGTGGCCGGTGAGGAAGATCACGGGCAGCGCGCTCCAGCGGCGATCGTTCCTAATGGCCCGGCATAGCTCGGTCCCGCTCATCTTGGGCATCTCGAGATCGAGCAGGATCAGGTTGGGCTTTGCCTCGTCGAGAGCGCTCCAGAATTTTAGCGGATCGTTGATGGCAGTCGCCGCGAGGCCGCGCCGGCCCAGCAGCGACGTCAATCCGCGCGACATCATCGGCTCGTCATCGACGATCAGGACGCGGCGACCCTCGAGCTGCGCCTCCTCGAACGCCGAGGAGGCGCCGGCGGGGGTGGGAACGGCGTTGGGGTCGGGAGCCTTGGTGGCCGGGGGCGGCGTCGGCGGTCCGATCAAGGCTTCACGAAGCGCGAGGAGATCCTTCGAAATGGCTACACCGTCGACCGGTGAGAGCGACTTGCCGGAGAATTTATCGGCCAGATCTCTGGCGACGCGGACCGCTTTCTCGAATCCGAAACGGTTTGCGATCTCGACGATGTTGTGCGCGTACCCTTCCGACGCCGCCTTCAGCTCGGCGGAAAAGTTATCGTCGAGGAGCGCGATGGCGGCATCGTCGAGCTTGTCGATTTTCTGAAACGTGAGCGGCTTGGCGCGCTCCCACGCCTCGAAGACCGCGGCGGCGATGTGCTCGGTGTGTGCGGCCTGAAACGGCAGGACCTCGGAGCCGGCCAGCTTGCCGAGCTCGCGCAGCATCTCCTCGGTATCTGCGGGGGCGAGAAAGAACCGGTCGATGTGGGTATCGCTGAGCGCGCGCAATCCCGTTTCGGCGTGCTGCATCGACAGCAGGTAGGCGATGCGCATTTCATCGCTGGCGTCCTTGGCCCGCCGGGCAACGTAGATGGCGTCTTCGAGCGGAAGGGTGTCGCTCAGAATTACCAGGCGCGCTTCGCCGTGAGCCGCGGCGCGGCCCATCTGCTGGGCGTTGTCAAACTCGCTTAGTTCGGCGCCACGAAGCCTGAGTCCGATCTCGCGGACCATTTCCGCGGGTAGTCCCGCCACGAGGACCTTGACGGGCTTCGTCATCCCCTAAGCGGCGAAATACTCCACGAGGTATTGGGAGTGAGCAGTGCTCATAGGAGAGGGAAGAACATCCGGTGCAACAAGTAACAGCCCTCTCTGCGCGCCGGGTCGCCGCCCTATCCCTCCGTTTCCTTGGAAGCCTTCAGCACGGCGTTCCATTCGGCGCTTCCGACCTTCTGGACCGACAGGCGGTTTCCCTTCTGGAGGAGGGGCATCCCCTCCAGTTGGGGCTTCTTTCGCATCTCGCTGAGGGTGACCGGGCGGGGCAACGGCTCGATGGCCTTGATGTCGACCATCGTCCACGGTGTCTCGCCGCCTTTGCTCCTGGGGTCGTAGTGCGGGTCCTTTGGATCGAGGGCGGTGTGATCGGGGTATCCCTCCCGCACCACTTCGACGATACCGCGGATGCCAGGGTCGGGCTCGCCGGAATGGTAGAAGAAGGCGAGGTCGCCTTTTTTCATCTCGTCGCGGAGATAGTTACGCGCCTGGAAGTTCCGCACGCCGTCCCAGTGGGTGGTGCGATCGGGCGCGTTCCAGAGGTCCTCCCATCCAAACGTCTCGGGGTCGGATTTGAGGAGCCAGTATTGTCTGCCCTTGTGCGCCGGTTGGGTCACCTTTGTCATCCGTTCGTACCTCGCGAGGCGTCACCGCCAGTGGAACATGAGAGTCGAAGCGCCGTAGATTGTTTTACATCATAACCATTTAGCCAGCAGGCCCGTCATCCATGCGTTACCCCCACTTCTTCTCCGCTCCGATCAATGTTCCACTGGTGTCGGCAATGGTCCTGATCGCCGCTTCATTGCCGGCACAGACCGCGACCAACCCTCCGCTGACCTACCCGGCTGCCGCGCGCGGCACGCAGGTGGACGACTATCACGGCACCAGCATCGCCGATCCGTACCGCTGGCTCGAGAACGTGGACTCGCCGGCGACCACGGCGTGGGTGGCAGCCGAGAACCGGCTCACCGATTCGTTCCTTTCGACCATTCCCGAGCGGCCGGCCATCAGGAACCGCCTGACCCAGCTCTGGAACTATGCACGTTATTCGGTCCCGTTCAAGGAGAATGGGCGCTACTTCTACTTCGAGAACACCGGTCTGCAGAACCAGAGTGTCCTGTACGTGCAGGATCGACGAGACGCGGCGCCACGGGTTCTGCTCGATCCCAATACGCTCTCGTCTGACGGAACGGTGGCGCTGTCGGGGACGGAGGCATCCGACGATGGCCATTACCTGGCCTACAGCCTCTCGAGCAGCGGCTCCGACTGGCAGGAGCTCCACGTTCGCGACGTCGACACCGGCCGCGATCTCTCCGACGTCGTGAAGTGGGTCAAGTTCTCCGGAATCTCGTGGACCCACGACAACAAGGGCTTCTTCTACTCGCGGTACGACGAGCCGACGTCGGGCAACAAGATGACCAACACCAACCGCAACCATAAGCTCTACTATCATCGCGTCGGTCAGGCGCAGGCGCGCGACGAGCTGGTCTACGACCGCCCCGACCAGCCCGACTGGCTGTTCGACGGCCACGTCACCGACGATGGCCAGTACCTGATCATCACGGTATCGCAGGGCACCGATGTACGCCAACGGCTCTACTTCATCGACCTCGACAATCCGGGCAAGCCCCGCATCGACAACCCGGTAGTGCGGCTGATCGACAAGCTCGACGCCGAGTATTCGTTCGTCGGCAATCGCAACACCAACTTCTACGTGCGCACCGATCGTAACGCGCCGAAGGGCCGGGTGGTCTCCATCAGCATCGACAATCCGCGCGAGGAGCGCTGGAACACCGTCGTCCCCGAGAGCAAGGATGCGCTGGTGAGCGCGACGCTGGCCGGCGACGAGCTGGTCGCCAACTACCTGCAGGACGCGCACTCGAGCGTGCGATTCTTCTCCGCCTCGCGTGACAACCGGCCGGAGCCGCGGAACCGTCAGCCCGGCCAGCAGCGCACTCCGGCCACGGTCTACGACGACACCAGCACCGCTCCCATACTCGGCCGCGGACAGCAGATCGGCGGCGGCTTCGCTTATCGTGGCGAGCTACAGCTGCCGGCGATGGGTACCGTGGACAACATCCAGGGACGCCAGGGAGACGACGAGCTGTTTTACAGCTTCACGTCATTCCTGTACCCGACGACTGTATACCGACTCGACCTCAAGTCGAGGCGCAACGAAACCTTTCGCGCGCCCCGGGTAGCGTTCGATCCTTCGCCTTACGAGACAAGGCAGGTCTTTTACACGAGCAAAGATGGAACGCGGGTGCCGATGTTCATCACCGCCAGGAAAGGCATCAAGCTCGATGGCACCAATCCGACGCTGCTCTACGCGTACGGTGGATTCAACATCTCGGAGACCCCGGCGTTCTCAGCCGCCAACATCGCCTGGCTGGAGATGGGCGGCATCTATGCGCTGGCCAACCTCCGTGGCGGCGGCGAGTACGGCAAGGACTGGCACGAGGCCGGCATGCTGGCGAAGAAGCAGAACGTCTTCGACGACTTCATCGCCGCCGCCCAGTACCTGATCAGTCAGAAGTACACATCGACGCCAAAGCTGGCGATACGCGGCGGATCGAACGGCGGTCTCCTGATCGGAGCAGTGATGACGCAGCGCCCCGAGCTGTTCGGCGCCGCGCTTCCCGAGGTCGGCGTGATGGACATGCTGCGCTTCCAGAAATTCACCATCGGCTGGGCGTGGACTTCCGACTACGGCTCGTCGGACGATCCCGAGCAGTTCAAGTATTTGCGCGCGTATTCACCGCTGCAGAACATCAAGCCGGGGACCTGCTATCCGCCGACGCTGGCGTTCACCGCCGATCACGACGACCGGGTCGTTCCCGGGCACACCTTCAAGTTCGTGGCGACGATGCAGGCAGCGCAGTCTTGCCCGAACCCGGTGCTCGTGCGCATCGAGACCAAGGCGGGCCACGGCGCCGGCAAGCCGACGACAAAGCTGATCGACGAGACCGCCGATAGATTTGCGTTCCTCGTCAGGGAGCTGCACATGAGACCCACTCTACAGTAGATGGAAACTTTCCTGGCCGGCGCGGACGCGGTAATTCAGATACTGCGTACCGCGCTGCTGTCGATAGCAGTGGTGTTCGGCGCGATCTGTCTGCTCGACTGGGCAGTGCGCACCAGAAAAATCAGCCCCTTCAACGCCGTCGCGCGCTTCTGCCGCTCGACGGTGGATCCGATCATCTCGCCGATCGAGCGCCGCGTCGTGCGCGCGGGCGGGACGCCGGCGGCGGCGCCCTTGTGGGCGCTCGCCGCGGTGGTGATCGGCGGTATTCTGCTGCTGACTCTCCTCGACATGGTCAGGATCGAAGTCGTGCAGTCGATCGTGGCGTCACAGGAAGGCTCGGCCGGCATTTTCCATCTGCTGGTCGGCTGGACTTTCACGATCCTGAAGACGGCGATCGTGGTCAGAGTGATCAGCTCGTGGCTGCCGATCTCGCCATATTCGCGGTGGGTCCGCTGGAGCTACTTGCTCAGCGAGCCCATCCTGGCGCCCTTTCGCCAGATCATCCCCAACCTCGGCGGACTCGACATCAGTCCGATCGTCGCCTACATCCTTCTCAACATTCTCGAATCGCTGATGTTCCGGCTGATGTGAGCGGAGAAGAATGGCGGTTGGCTGATTGTTTTTTTCTATCGGCCGTTCGCGATTTTACGGCGCACTGTGTGCATCGTGTGCGCGCTCCCTCATCGAGCTGAACGCGACGAGGGAATCGGGACGATTCACATCTGAATGCCGAGGGGAAACACGGAGTGGCGAAGGTAATTCTGGTTGGCGCCGAAGCGGCGCTGCTCGAGGGGCTCGCGCAGACATTGCTCGGGTGTGGACACGAAGTTCTTTTTGCGGGAAGCGTCGGTGACGCCGCGGCCGGACTCAACGGTGAGATTCCGGCGCTGGCGGTGATCTCATCCGAGGCATTGGAAGAAGTTTCCGGCGGAGCGAGTTTGCCGATGACGCCGGGCGGCGCGCTGATAGTCTACTGCAAGTCACACGACGAGCGCCCATTTCTGCCGCCGCAGCTGCAGAGGGCGACCCTGGCGCAGCTCGTTCTGCCCCTCGAGCGGAAGCGGCTCCTCGCGCTCGTCCAATCGTTCGATGCGAGATCGAGGACGACAGGAAGGACCAGGGATTGGGAAACCACCAAAGGAGATTTCGGGCTGCAATTCTGATAGCTGAGAACTGCGGACCAAGATCTCCGGGCTGCGGGCCAACTGCTATTGCGTACTGCTGACGAACTGCGGGGTGGGAGACTAACTGCGTACTGCGTACGTATTGCGGCCTACTGACTAACGGCTGCGAACTGCGGGTTGCGGGCCGTGCACTGGCGCCAATCAGGGGCGAGCTTTCAAAATCAGAATTTGGAAGTTGAATCATTAGCCAGCGGGCCTGATCAACCGCCCGCGCTCTCGCGGAATCGTTGCTATGAGAAGACGGCGGATCTCTTCCAGTTTATCGAGCCGCTCTTTGACCACTTCGTACCCAAGAACCGGTTCGGCTGTTTTGAACCAGACCATACTCTCCCTGGCAGATCCAAGCGCGTATTCAAATATCCGCGCTCGGTCTCGGCCGGAGCTGCGAGAGTAACCCTCCCCGAGATTCGCGGCGATCGAGCCTACTGCGGCGTACAGTTGGCCGGCAACTTTTTTGGTCGCAGGATGATGCTCAAGTCTCTGTGCATCATTCCAAACGTCCTCGACCAGCTCGCAAGCAAGCCTGTAGGCCCGCATCCGCCACAAAGGATCACGACTATCCGGGGGATACTTGGTTGGTTTGCCATCCAACAAATCGGCCATGTCGGACGATGGTGCTCATTGCGCCCTTCATCGACGTCAGAAGGCGCCACGCAGTGTCAAAACCGCGCGGCGTAAGAGCGCCTTTTGTGGCGACACCGCAATCCGTACTACGCAGCCGTGAGACCGTAGTTGGCAGCCATTAGTCCGTACTTCGCGATACGTGCGCAGTACGCATTTAGTCTCCCAACCCGCAGTTAGTCAGCAGTACGAAGTAGCAGTTGGCCCGCAGCCGGCAGATCTTAGTCCCCAGTTCTCAGCACCACTCGACAGATGAGCCTTGCCGGAACGCTCTCCGTTTACTACTATAGTTCTTAGGGCACAAATGATCTTCGTGGCGATTTACAGCAACTTGCGGCCACGTTAAACAAACCGCTAAAGCGCTCGCCCGGCGCCTATGCGCGGGCTTTTTTTGTCTGAACGAATGACCGAACCACGCAGCCAATCCCCGTACCTCCAGGCCCTCGGCCGGCGCGTCCTCGTTTACGACGGCGCGATGGGCACGAACATCCAGCGCTATAACCTCTCCGCGGAGGATTTCGGCGGAAAGGCGCTGGAGGGGTGCAACGATCATCTCGTTCTCACCCGCCCCGACGTCATCCGGGCCATCCACGAGTCGTTCCTCGAGGTCGGCTGCGACGTGGTCGAGACTTGCACCTTCCAGTCGACGCCCCGCCGGCTCCACGAATGGGGCCTGGGCGACAAGGTTCGCGAGATCAACGTCGCAGCCGCCCGCCTGGCTCGTGCCGCCGCCGACAAATACTCCACGCCAGATCGGCCGCGATTCGTCGCCGCCTCGATGGGGCCGACGGGCATGCTGCCGTCGAGCTCGGACCCGGTGCTGTCGCGGATCACCTACGACGAGCTCGCCGACAATTACTACGAGCAGGCGAAGTACCTCGCCGAGGGCGGCGTCGATCTCCTGCTGATCGAGACCTCCCAGGACATTCTCGAGGTAAAGGCCGCCGTCGCGGGAATCGAGAGATTGTTCGCCGAGATCGGCCGCCGCCTCCCGATCCAGACCCAGGTCACTCTCGACGTCAGTGGTCGCATGCTCCTCGGCACCGACATCGCCAGCGCGATGACGACACTCGAGGCGCTCAAGGTCGACGTCATCGGGCTCAATTGCTCGACGGGCCCCGAGCACATGCGCGAGCCCGTCCGGTATCTCTCCGAGCACGCAACGCTGCCACTGTCGGTGATCCCCAACGCGGGTCTGCCGCTCAACACCGGAGTCGGCGAAGCGGTTTACCCGCTCGAGCCGGCGCCGATGGCTACGGCGCTGTCCGAATTCGTGCGCGATTTCGGCGTGCGCATCGTCGGCGGGTGCTGCGGGACCACGCCGGCGCACCTCTCGGCGATCGTCAATGCCGTGCACGCCGCCGAGCTGCAGGCGAAGCCGTCTCACCCCAGCCACGTCCCGCGCGTCAGCTCGGCGATGCGGGCGATCACGCTGCACCAGGACCCTCCGCCCCTCCTGGTCGGCGAGCGCGTGAACTCACAAGGCTCGCGCAAGGTCAAGCGACTGCTTCTCGCCGACGACTACGAGGGAATCCTCGAGGTCGCGCGCGACCAGGTCGATTCGGGCGCACACGTGCTCGACGTCTGCGTCGCGCTCACCGAGCGCGCCGACGAGGCCGAGCAGATGTCGAAGGTCGTGAAGCTGCTGTCCATGAGCGTCGAGACGCCGCTGGTCATAGACTCGACCGAGGCCAACGTCATCGAAGCGGCGCTCGAGCACATTCCCGGCCGCGGCATCGTCAACTCCATCAACATGGAGAACGGACGCAAGCGAATCGACGCGGTCGTGCCATTGGTGAAAAAACACGGCGCCGCCGTGATAGCGCTCACCATTGACGAGGTCGGGATGGCCAAGACCCGCGAGCGGAAGCTCGAGGTCGCGAAAAAGATCTACGACATCGTCGTCGGGGAATATGGCCTGTCGCCCGAAGATCTCATTTACGACGCGCTCACTTTCACGCTCGCCACCGGCGACGCCGAGTGGATCGAGTCCGGAAAGGAGACAGTCGAAGGCATCCGGCTCATCAAGCGCGAGCTGCCGGGCGTCTCCACCATACTTGGCGTATCCAACGTCAGCTTCGGTCTGACACCCGAAGCGCGCGGCGTCCTGAACTCCGTCTTCCTTCATCACTGCGTACAAGCAGGGCTCGACGCCGCCATCGTCAATCCCGCGCACATCCGCCCCTACGCCGAGATCTCGACGGCGGAGCGCGAGATGGCCGACGACCTGGTGTTCAACAAACGGCCGGACGCGTTGCAGCGTTTCATCGAGTACTTCGCGAACACGGGTGATGCCGGTTCCAGCGCGCAGGTCGAAAAGGAAGACCCGACCGCCGGCATGACACCGGAGCAGAAGATTCACTGGATGATTCTGCATCGGAAGAAAGAGGGCATCGAGGAACAGCTGGATGCCGCTGGTGTGCGGAAGAATCCGGTCCGCGTGCTCAACGACGTACTGCTGCCGGCGATGAAGGAAGTAGGCGACAAGTTCGGCGCCGGCGAGCTTATCCTGCCCTTCGTGCTACAGTCGGCCGAGGTGATGAAGAAAGCTGTGAAGCATCTCGAGCAGTTCCTCGAGAAAGCCGAGGGCTTCACCAAGGGGAAAGTGGTGCTCGCCACTGTCTACGGCGACGTGCACGACATCGGCAAATCGCTGGTCAACACGATTCTGTCCAACAACGGCTACACGGTGTTCGACCTCGGCAAGCAGGTCCCCGTCAACACCATTCTCGACAAGGCCCTCGAAGTCAAAGCCGACGCGATCGGGCTGAGCGCGCTGCTCGTCTCGACGTCGAAGCAGATGCCTCTTTGCGTGCAGGAGCTCGACAAGCGCGGGATGCAGATTCCGGTTCTCATCGGGGGCGCCGCCATCAATCGGCGTTTCGGCAGGCGCGCGCTGTTCGTCGAAGGCGAGCGGCCGTACGACTCGGGCGTGTTCTACTGCAAGGACGCTTTCGAGGGCCTCGAGACCATGGACGTGCTCCAGGATCCAGTCAGGCGAAAGCCGTTCGTGGTCAGGAATCTCGATGACGCCCGCAACGACGTCTTCCTGCGCACTGCCGTCGGCAAGGACATCGCCGTCGGCGATGCCGCGGGCCAGCGCAGCGACGTCGCCGCCGACAATCCCGTTCCCAGGCCGCCTTTCTGGGGAACCCGAGTCATTCGCGACGTTCCGCTCGACGAGGTGTTCGACCTTCTGGATCTGGACGAGCTGTATCGCCTGCAGTGGGGCGCCCGCGGATCAGGCGAGCAGTACAGGACCACGGTGAAGAACGAGTTCGAGCCCGCGCTGAAGCGTCTCAAAGCCGACGCGAAACAGAACGGCTGGATCCGGCCGGCGGTCGTTTACGGCTATTTCCCCGCTCAGTCGCAGGGCAACGACGTCATCATCTACGATCCGACCGCTTACTCGAGCGACGGCGGCTCGCTCCGCGAGATCGCGCGCTTCCACTTCCCGCGCATGGTCGGCCGCGAGCGGCTGTGTCTCGCCGACTACGTGCGCAGCGTCGAGTCCGGCGAAGTGGACGTCGTTCCGCTACAGGTCGTCACCGTTGGAGACGAGGCGACCAGGCGATTCGAGTCGCTCCAGGCGAAGAACGAGTACACCGAAGCCTTTTACTCGCACGGACTCTCGGTGGAATCGGCCGAGGCCGTTGCAGAGTGGGCGCATCGACGCATCCGGAAAGAGCTCGGCGTCGAGACGGGCAAGCGCTACTCGTGGGGGTACGGCGCGTGCCCCGATCTCGACGATCACGCGACGGTGTTCAAGCTGCTCCCTGCCAGGGAAGCGTTGGGCATGGATCTCACAGAGGCGTTCCAGCTCCTCCCCGAGCAGTCCACGGCCGCGGTGATCATCCATCATCCTGAAGCCAAATACTACGCGGTGCGCGGCAACAGCAGCGTCTCCAGCGAGCCGGAGGCGGCAGTTGCCTGAGAATCCACTGATCGCGCGGCTGCTCGATCCGCTCCAGGTCGTGGTGTTCGACGGAGCGATGGGGACGATGCTGTACAACAAGGGCGTCTTCATCAATCAGTGCTACGACGAGCTGAACCTCCGCGCACCCGATCTCATTCGCGACGTCCACAAGGCATACAGAAAGGCCGGCGCCGAGGTACTGGAGACCAATACGTTCGGCGCCAATCGGTTGAAGCTGTCGCAATACGGTCTGCAGGATCAGGTCGCCGAGATCAACCGCGCCGCGGCCAGGATAGCGCGCGAAGTAGCCGAAGACGATCTTCTCGTCGCGGGCGCGGTCGGCCCTCTCGGCGTTCGTCTCGAGCCTTTCGGGCCCACCAGCGTCGACGAAGCGAGAACGGCATTCCGCGAGCAGCTGCAGGCGCTGAAGGACGGCGGCTGTGACGTCTTCATCCTCGAGACCTTCGCCGATCTCCACGAGATCGAGCAGGCGATTCTGGCAGCGCGCGAAGTGGATCCGAAGATACCGGTGATCGCGCAGATGACCATCGGATCGGATTGCCACACCCCGTACGGCGTAACGGTGGAGGACCTGGCGCAGGCGCTCGATGCCTTCGGCGCCGACATCATCGGACTCAATTGCTCGGTCGGGCCGCAGATCATTCTCGACGCCATCGAGAAGATGACACCGCTCACCCGACGCAAACTGAGCGCGCAGCCGAACGCCGGCATGCCCCGCGACGTCAGCGGCCGCAGCATTTACATGGCGAGCCCCGAGTACATGGCGACTTACGCCCACCATCTCGTGCAGGCCGGAGCAAAAGTGGTCGGCGGCTGTTGTGGAACTACGCCCGAGCACATCTCGGCCATGCTCGAGGGCGTGCGGCCGCTGTCGCCACGGCAGGCGCGCGTTCCGATGAAGGAGCGCAGACAGACCCACCCCGATGCGCCACCCGAGAATCCGGGCGTCGCGCCGGCGCCGCTGGCGGAGCGCTCGAAGTGGGGCCGCAAGATCGCACTCGGACAATTCGTGACGTCGGTCGAGATCGTGCCGCCACGCGGCGTCGATGCCAGCAGAATGCTGCGCGACACGGCGGCGCTCCGGGACGCCGGCGTCGATGCGGTCAACGTGCCCGATGGGCCGCGCGCGCAGAGCAGAATGGGCGCGCTTCTCACCAGCGTGCTGATCGAGCAGCAGGTCGGGATCGAGACGGTCATCCACTACTGTTGCCGCGACCGAAATCTGCTGGGGATGCTGAGCGACCTGCTGGGCGCGGCCGCTGTCGGACTCCGCAATCTGCTGCTGATCACGGGTGATCCACCCAAGATGGGCCCATACCCGAATGCTACGGCCGTCTTCGACATCGACGCGATAGGTCTCACCAATCTCGTCAGCAATCTGAATCGCGGTCTCGATCCGGGCGGCAACGCCATTGGCGCGCCGACGAAGTTCACAATCGGCGTCGGCGTCAATCCCGCGGCGATCGATCCGGCGCAGGAGCTCAGGCGCTTCGAGTGGAAGGTCGAGGCCGGCGCTGAGTACGCCATCACCCAGCCGGTATTCGACGTGAATCAGCTGGAGAAATTCCTCGGCACCATCGAGCACACCCGCATCCCGATCGTGGCCGGCATCTGGCCGCTGGTCTCGCATCGCAACGCCGAATTCCTGGCCAACGAGGTGCCGGGCGTAGTCGTGCCTCCCAGGATCATCGAGCGCATGCGCGTGGCGAGCGCGAAGTCCAAGGAGCAGGGCGTCGCCGAAGGGATCGCCATCGCGCGCGAGATGCTGGAGCGCGTCAGACCGTACGTGCAGGGCGTTCAGGTATCGGCCCCGTTCGGCAAAGTCGATCTGGCCCTCGAGGTCTTCCGCGACACGCTGGCGCCGGCGGAGGCGAGAACGGCGTAGTGCCGACGGCCGCCGAGATTTTCGTGGCGCGCTCGCGCTACTGGCTCACCAAGGAGTATCCGATCAAGCTGCGGCACTGCGTCGATGCAATCCCGAGCAGCGCGGTGTGGGCCCGCCCCAGCTCAGGCTCCAACAGCATCGGCAATCTGCTGATTCACCTCACCGGCAACGTCACCGAGTGGATTCTGGGCGGCGTCGCCGGGCGGTCGATTACCCGCTATCGCGCTGGCGAGTTCGCACAGACCGACGGCGCCGACGGCGCGGCCCTTCTCGACAATCTGGAGACGGTCCTGCGCGAGGTCGACTCCGTTCTGTCGGGCCTCACCGAGCCCGATTTGCGCAAGGCGATCACGGTGCAGGAGCGCGAGACCACCGTGCTTGGAGCGGTCTACCACGTCGTCGAGCACTTCTCGATGCACACCGGCCAGATCGTGTTGTTGACCAAGATTTATGCGCCCGGAAAGATCCATTTCTACGACGACGCCGGCGGCGTCGCCCGGCCCCTTTGGCACCAGGGCAGCTCGCTCGACGAGGCCGCGCACTAGTCTCGGGCGTGCGCCAGCGCCATTTTGCAGGACATGAAGGGTGTTCTGATAGTCGATCACGGCTCGGTTCGCGCCGAGGCCAACGAGATGCTTCGCTGCATGACCAACCTGGTGCAGACAATGGCCGGTCCCGAAGTCGTGGTGCGATTTGCACATATGGAGCTGGCCGAGCCTGACATAGCAGCCGGATTCACCGACTGCGTCCGCGCCGGCGCCACGGACGTCACGGTCTTTCCCTACATGCTCTCCCCCGGCCGCCATTCGACAACCGACATCCCGCGAATCGTGTCCAACGCTGCGAGGGCCTTTCCGCACGTCGTCTTCAGCGTGACGCCGGCGTTCGGCGTGCACGAGAAGCTGGCGGAGCTGGTGCTCGAGCGCGCCGGAATCGAGCCGCTGAGAGCCTTTGCCGGATCGGAAGCCGACCGCTGCTGGGACCCCGATTGCTCGGAAAAACTTTGCGGCGATGCGTGTCGAGCCAGGACCGCACGCCAGACAGCACTCCCCGGAGGAACGACCTGATGTACTCGTATCGCACCGCCGTCCGCAGTCTCACCATGCTGCTCGCCCTCGCCGCAACCGTGCGCGCCCAGGCGCCGCAGCAGACCGTGCCTTTCGATCGCGCCAATCTCGACACCACCTGCGCGCCCTGCGACGACTTCTACGAGTTCGCCAACGGCAATTGGTTGAAGCGGGCGACGATCCCCGGCGACTATCCGACGTACGGCGCATTCGATCAGCTGTTCGATCAGAACCAGGCGGTACTGCGCAACATCCTGGACACCGCCGTCATCCGGGTGAGATCCGGCGAGTACAAGCCGGGCACGGGTGACTATAAGGTCGGCACTTTCTACGCGACCTGTATGGATACTACCGCCATCGAGCGGCTGGGTGCGTCGCCGCTGAACCCCGGCTTGGCCCGGATAGCCGCGATAAAAAACGTCGACGACCTCAAGCGCGCGCTAGGCGAGCTCGAGAAGAGCTATGGCCTCGCTCCAATATCCGAGGGCTCGGCGCAGGACGCGAAGGACGCGGCAAATACCATCGCCGGGCTCTATCAGGGCGGCCTGTCGCTGCCCAACAGCGAGTACTACACCAAGACCGACACCGCCTCGGTGAGCCTGCGCAACAAGTTCACCGCCAGCGTCGCGCGGATGTTCCAGCTCCTCGGTGATTCACCGGCGCAGTCGACCGCCGAAGCCAATACGGTGCTCTCGGTCGAGACCCAGTTCGCAAAAGGATCCCGCACTCCGATCCAGCTCCGGGACGTCGTCAACAACTACCACGGCATGACGCTGCGACAGGTCGACTCGCTGACACCGCACTTCTCCTGGGAGCAGTTCTACACAGAGCTCGGCGCACCGATGCCGACCAAGGTCAACGTCGGCCAGCCCGAGTTCTTCCAGAACTTCGACCGCCTGCTGACGAGCGTGCCGATCTCCGACTGGAAGACCCTGCTGCGCTGGCGCCTGGTGAGCGGGGCCGCGCCGTCACTCAGCACGCCGTTCGTCAGGGAGAACTTCGAGTTCAACAAGCTGTTCACCGGCGCCACCGAGATCAGCCCGCGATGGAAGCGGTGCGTCAACGCCACCGACAACTACCTGGGCGAGCTGCTCGGCCAGGAGTTCGTCGCGCGCAAGTTCCCACCCGCTGCCAAGGCCAGAGCGGTAACCATCGTGGACAACCTCGTTCGCGAGCTGCGCAACCGCATCGAGCAGCTGCAGTGGATGGGGCCGGAGACCAAGCAGCAGGCTCTCGTCAAGCTCGACGCATTCAATCGCAAGATCGGTTATCCCGACAAGTGGCGCGACTACTCGGCGCTGCAGATCACGCCAAGCGGTTATTTCGCCAACGTGCTCGCCGGGCAGCAGTGGGCGTCGGCACGCGATTGGGCCAAGATCAACAAGCCGACCGACCGCACCGAGTGGGGCATGACGCCGCCGACGGTCAACGCTTACGAGAATCCGCTGCTCAACGAGATCGTGTTCCCGGCGGGAATTCTGCAGCCGCCTTTCTACGATCCGAACGCCGATGATGCGCTCAACTACGGCGCCATGGGCGCGGTGATCGGCCACGAGATGTCGCACGCGTTCGACGACCAGGGCCGGCAGTACGACAAGTACGGCAACATGCGCGACTGGTGGAGCAAGCAGGACGCGGATCGCTACAATGCCGAAGCGCAGAAGATCGTGAAGCAGTTCGACTCGTACACGGTCATCGACACGGCCACCCACGTCCAGGGTCAGCTCACGCTGGGCGAGAACATCGGTGATTTTGGCGGACTCACCGTCGCGTACGCCGCTATGGAGCGCGCGCTGGCGGCGCACCCCCAGCCGGTAATCGACGGCTTCACTCCGGAACAGCGGTTCTTCCTCGGCTGGGCGCAGGCCTGGCGCGAGCTCGATCGACCCGAGTTTCTGAGATTTCTGGTGAGCTCGAATCCCCATCCGCCCTCCAAGTGGCGGGTGAACGGACCGCTCAGCAACATGCCCGAGTTCAAGGCGGCCTGGGGGTGCAAGGACGGCGACCCGATGGTGCGCCCTGAAGCGAGCCGCCCCCACATCTGGTAGCGATCGATCGAAACTTCATGACCGCTGATACGAGCACCTTCGGATCCGCCTCGGCGCTGACTCTGCTCAGCGAGGAGGAGATAATGTTCCGCGACGCCGTCGCCGCGTTCGCGGAAGAGCAGGTGCGTCCCCGGGTTATGGAGATGGAGAGAGCCGGCAAGATCGATCCGGCGCTGCTTCCCCGCTACTTCGAGCTGGGACTGATGGGGATCGAGGTCCCGGAGCAGTACGGCGGCGCCGGCGGGTCGCTGTTCATGGTAACGCTGGCGGTCGAAGAGATCAGCAAGGTGGATGCGGCGGCGGCGATCGTCTGCGACGTGCAGAACACGCTGGTGAACTATCCGATCACGCGCTACGGCACCGACGCGCAGAGAGCGAAGTACCTGCCGCGACTGACGTCGGAAGTCGTCGGCGCCTATGCGCTGTCGGAGTCCGGCTCGGGGTCCGACGCGTTCGGCCTGGCGACGCGGGCGGAGAAGCGCGGCGGAAAGTGGGTTCTCAACGGGCAGAAGCTGTGGATCACCAACGGCGCCGAGGCGGCGATTTTCGTGGTCTTCGCCAATGCGGATCCGTCGGCAGGCTATCGCGGCATCACCGCGTTCATTATCGAGCGCGACTTCAAGGGATTCAGGGTCGGCAAGAAGGAAGACAAGCTCGGAATTCGCGCGTCGAGCACCGTCGAGCTCCTTCTCGACAACTGCGAGGTCCCGGATGAGAACGTCCTCGGGCCCGTCGGTCAGGGCTACAAGATCGCGATCAACACGTTGAACGAGGGGCGCATCGGCATCGGTGCCCAGATGATCGGGGTGGCGCAGGGTGCGCTCAACGCGACGATCAATTACCTGCAGGAGCGGAAGCAATTCGGCAGGCCGCTCTCGGATTTCCAGGCAATTCAGTTCCAGGTGGCGCAGGCGGCGACGGAAGTCGAGGCCGCTCGCCTGATGGTGTACAACGCGGCTCGCCTCAAGGACGCCGGCAAGGACATCGCGCGCGAGGGCGCGATGGCAAAGCTGTTCTCCTCACAGGTGTGCGAGCGGGTGACCTCGCTCTGCGTCGAGCTGTTCGGCGGTTACGGGTACACGAAGGACTATCCCGTCGAGAAATTCTACCGCGATGCCAAGATCGGGACGATCTACGAAGGAACGTCCAACATGCAGCTGCAGACGATCGCGAAAGCGATACTCAAATAGGGATTGTTTAGCGGCATCTGTCTCAAGGCTGCGTCGTCCCCGTAAGCACCCCTTCCCTGATCCGTCTGGCCTTGGCCGACGCCCCGGGATCCTCGATCAGCCTCGATTGAACCCGATCGACAAAATGCAGCCGCGCCGTCAGCGTCTGCTCCGCTCCTCCGCGACGCACGACCACAGGCACAGCCGTCCCTTCCGACTGGCGCGCGTAGCGTGAGCGGAAGTTGTCCGACCAGTTGGGATCCTGGGCGTTGAAGCCGCCCACCGAGACCAGCTCGTCGCCGGCCTGTACGCCCGCCGCCGCCGCCGCGCTCTCGGGCGCGACTTCGGTCACGTGCAGTCCGCTCGAATCCTGGAGACTGGCAATCCCCAGCTGCGGAACGCGGCTGGTGTCGCCCGCCAGTTTCAAGCCGGCCAACGGCAGCACCCGGTCGTACGGGAACGCCTCCCTCCCGTCTATGTAGCGCGCGTAGAAGTCGGTAAATGATTTTCCACGCGCGGCCTTGGTCACGGCCGCCCACCATTCGTCCGACGTGAAGCCGCGGTCGGCCTTGTAGGCGGCGTTGTACAGACTCCGCATCACATCGTCCAGCGAGCTGTGATTGTCGCTGGCGTCACGGATCATGATGTCGATGAGAAGTCCGGCCAGTGATCCCTTTGGATAGTAGACGTACTCGGTGCCGTCACGCGGATGAATCCAGCTGGAGAGTGAGGCATCCTCGAGCGAGGTCGGAGGCAGCGCTGCCACCTGCGAGATCTTGTCGCCCGTCATCGAGTAGAACTCTTTCGGGTTTACCACTCCGCCCCGCACTTCCGCGAGATCCGCGTAGTAGTCGGTTATGCCTTCGCTGATCCAGAGCAGCGTCGTCGGCTGCTCGGTGTCGTAGCGGTATGGCCACATATCCTCTGGCCGCAGACGCTTCACGTTCCAGGCGTGAAAGATCTCGTGCGCGTATAGCGACGGCATCACCGGCGTCCCCAGCATGCCGGGGCCGAGGATGTCGACGTGGGAGCTCTGGTGCTCGAGTCCGCTGCCCCCGCTGTAGGACGGGTCGACGATCTGCAGGATGCTGTAATTCTTCCACGGCACTTCGTTGAACACCTTCACTTCCGCCGGAATCATCCGACCGAGTGCTTCCCACACGGCGGCGCGGGGGCCCCCGGTCACGCTGCCGGCCGGGTAAGTCGCGAAGCGTACCCACGTCCCGGAGATCTGGGTGCTGTCCAGATCGAACTGGCCGACGAAGAAGGGCATGTCGACGAGGTCGTGATAGTTCGACGCCGCGTAGCGATGCGGCCCAGCCGACGTCATGCCGGTGACGATCTTCCAGCCGGCTTCGGTGTTCACCGTCACCGACGCGGGAAAATCCAGCGATCTCCCGGCTGGATATGGAAAAAGGTTGGTCCCGTTGAAGAGCAGAAAGTCGGGCCGCGACCAGGTGTTGGCGTTGTCGAGACTGTCGGCGAGGTAGTCGAAGCGGACCGTCACTTCGCCGACGCCCCGTGGACGAACACGCCAGGTATCGGGTCCTGCCTTGTCCCAGCGCAGCGATGTCCCGGACTGCTGCGCCGAAAAGTTGCTGACGTCCCGCGCGAATTCGTCGAGCTCGTACGCGCCCGGCGTCCACCTCGGAAGCGACAGCAGCACCGGCTCCGTCCCGCCGACGGTGAAGGTCATCGCCGACGTAACCTGGCGGCGCAGAGCGTTCCCCTGATTGAAGGTCACCTCGTAGCGGACGTCGGTGACTGGCGCGGAAGTCGCACCAGCTTGCGCCGCCGCCCGCGCCGAAACGATGCCGGTCAGCGAGGCAGTCGCGAATACAATGGCTCGATTGTGCGATTTCATACGTAACGCGTACCGGTGACAGAGATCGACTGCCGAAAGTCATGTTACCGCATGCAAGACCCGTTCGCGTTAGGAGCCGCTACCGTGCGATGCTAGATTCGACGGCAACTCAAATGAACACCTAAGCACCGATGATCTCCCCCGATTCGCTCGACTTCCTCAAGAAACTCCTCGACACTCCCGGACCCTCCGGTTTCGAGGGCGCGCCCGCTAAAGTCTGGCGCGAGCAGGCTAAACAGTTCTCCAAAGTCAGCGGCGATGTGGCGGGCAACAGCCTCGCCGAAGTGACCGGCTCCGGCGGCCCGACGATCATGCTCGCCGGCCACATCGACGAAATCGGCGTCATCATCAATTACATCGACGATCAGGGCTACGCGTACATCCAACCGATAGGTGGCTGGGATCCGCAGGTGCTGATCGGCCAGCGCATTCGCTTCATCGGGCAGAAAGGCGACGCATTCGGAGTGGTCGGCAAGAAACCCATCCACCTCATCAAGCCCGAAGAGCGCGAAAAGGCAGCAAAGTTCACCGACTTGTGGGTCGATCTGGGCGCCAAGACGCGCAAGGAAGCCGAGCAGCTGGTGCTCGTCGGGGACGCGGGCGTGATCGACTCGCGAGCGATGGAGTTTCCGAACGGCAGGCTCGTATCCCGCTCGATCGACGACCGGATCGGCGCCTTCGTCGTGCTCGAGGCTTTGCGCCGATACTCAGCCAAGCCCGGCGCGGCCAAAGTAGTCGCCGTGGCAACGACGCAGGAGGAGATCGGCTACCGTGGCGGAGGCGCTGGTATCTGCGCCACCTGCATCGGACCGCAGATGGCGATCGTCGTCGACGTCACCTTCGCCATCGACCACCCCGGTGTCGAGAAGAAGGAGTACGGCGAAGCGGCAATCGATGGCGGGCCGGTGCTCACCCGCGGCTCGATCATATCGCCGGTCGTCTTCGGGCTACTGCGGAAAACGGCGGAAGAAAAGAAGATCCCGTTCGCGCTCCATGCCGCCGGCCGCGAGACGAGCACCGACGCCGACGCGATTCACATCGCCCACGAAGGAGTCGCGACCGCGCTCGTTTCGGTTCCCAACCGCTACATGCACTCGCCGAACGAGCTGGTGAGCATCCAGGATCTCGATCACACCGCCGAGCTCATCGCCGAGACCTGCCGCGCGGTCACATCCAAAACGGACTTCACCGCGCGCTGAAGGCGGTTTTTCGCGCCTCCGGCCTGCCGCCTCCCGCCTCTTCATGCCCAAACCGATTCCCGCGCCGCGGGAAGAAGGTTTCACGACCACCACCGGCGCTCCGCTCTACTGGGTGAAATACGGGCCGCCCGGGGCGGCCAAGCTGCTGGTTCTGCACGGCGGACCAGGGGCCGACTACTGCTACTTGTTGCCCCAGCTCCTTCACCTCGGCGAAAAGCACGAGCTGCTCTTCTATGACCAGCGGGGCGGTGGCAAATCGCGGACTGATCCCCGCATTCCCGTCACCTGGCGGACCCACGTCGAGGACCTGGCCGCGGTAGTCGAGGAGTTCGGGATCGATCCGCTCTCGATCGTCGGCTACTCGTGGGGCGCGATGCTGGCCATGCTCTACGCAATCGAGCAAAGGGGAAACCCCGATCTGCGAGCGCCGTCGCGGATGCTGCTGATCAACCCTGCTCCGCTCACCAATGAATACCGGCGCCGGTTCGAGGCCGAGTTCGCCCGCCGGCAGCAGAGCCCGGAGATCCAGAGACTGCGCGACGAGCTGGCCACATCCGGGCTGCGTGAGCGGGACCCCGCGGCCTATCGGCAGCGCGCCTTCGAGCTGGGTGTCGCCGGTTATTTTTCGAATCCCGCCAACGCCCGGGATCTCACGCCTTTCAGGGTAGTCGGCCGGGTGCAGCAATCGGTGTGGGAAAGCCTCGGCGAATTCAACGTCATCGACGACCTGAAAGGGCTTAGAGTGCCCTCATTGGTCATCGCCGGGCGTGACGATCCGATTCCACTAGCGTCTTCCAGTGAAGCGGCGAAAGCACTCGGCGCGGATCTCGTGGTTCTGGACGAGTGCGGGCACGTGCCGTACGTTGAACAGCCGGCAGATTTGTTCGCCGCGACCGACCCATTCCTTGATGAAACGAACCCGACTCGACGTAGCTGAACTTCAGGCATGACATCAGACTCCGGCGTAACACAGCACGCGATCAGCTCGATCACGGTCGACGGCAAGGAATACAAGGTGGCCCTCCGTCTGGCGTATGACGGCGTGGAGTACATCGGCAGGCTCTGGTTCAGCGACCCGTCGAGCGATCAGATGGGCATTCCCGATCACGGCGCCGTTCCCGGCCGGACGATTGCTGAAGCGGTCGAGGTCGCCCGCAAGCTCACCCCGCAGGATCTGGAGCGGCGCTGCCACCGCGCGCTTGCCGACAAGCGCCGGTACATCAGGCTCCGCCGCGCTACCGAAGAAATCATCACCAAGATCAAGTACATGAATCGCGTCGCCGTCACGATGCGGCACGGGATGCTGGACAGCGAAGGGGCGAGCCAGGAGCTGGAGCTGATCCAGAAGCAGATCGAAGAGATCGTGAAGACCCTCCCCTTCCACGCCGGGATCGAAGAGACTGCCTGAAGCAGCCCCTCCATATATTGGAGGGCATGGATTCGCGTTCCGCCGCGCACGTTCTCTCTCAGATCGGCGCGCTCCTCGAGGTGAAAGGCGAGCAGAAGTTCAAGGCCCGGGCTTACAAGGGCGCCGCCCGTTCGCTGATCGCTCTCGACACTGACGACCTCGCCCCTTTGGTCCGCTCTGGCGAGCTGGCCGACACCCCGGGGATCGGACCCGCCACGCTTTCGGTCGTTCGCGAGCTCGTCGAAACCGGCGAGTCTTCGTATTTGAATCAGCTGCGCCAGGGGATGCCCGAAGGCTTTCTCGACCTCCTGCGCGTCCCGGGCCTCAACTTGGCCAAAGTCCAGCTCATTCACGACGAGCTCGGAGTGCAGACGCTCGAAGATCTCGAGGAAGTCGCGCAGAATGGACGCCTGGCCGATTTGCCGAAGTTCGGCGCAAAAACGGCGGAGAAGATTTTGCGCGGGATCGAAGTGCTGAGGCGGAACGCGCATCTTCAGCGGTTTCCCGCGGCGGCGATCGAATCCCAGGTTCTTCTCGCCAACGTTCTCAAGCACCCCGACATCACCCGCGGCGAAGTTGCCGGCTCGATCAGGCGCCACAGGGAAGTCATCGCCGACATCGACATCGTCGCCGAATGCTCGGCGGATCCGGCCAAGGTGGCGGATTCATTCGCCCGCTCACCCGGAGTGAGAGAAACCCACGGCAACGAAGACAAGGGATCGGTGCACATCCGGTTCGTGGATGGCACGCACCTCGACATGCACTGCGTCGACAAAGCGGACTACCCGATCGCGCTCTGGAGGGCAACGGGCAGCGCCGCGCACGTCGAGGAAGTGAAAGTCCTCGCGCAAAGCCGCGGCCTCGAGATCAGGGGCAACGGCCTTTACCGTCAGGCCAGGCGACTGCCCGTTGCCAGCGAGGAGAAGTTTTTCGCGGCGCTCGATCTCGAGCCGATACCGCCGGAGCTGCGGGAAGGCATGGGCGAGATCGAGGCGGCTGCACGTCACGAGCTGCCAGGCCTGGTGGTGTTCGACGATCTGCGCGGGGTCCTGCATTGCCACACCGACTACTCCGATGGCTCCGCCACGCTGGAAGAGATGGCACTCGCCGCAAAGGAGCGCGGCTGGGATTACATCGGCATCACCGATCACTCGGAGTCCGCGTTCTATGCCGGCGGCCTCAAGCGCGACAAGCTGCAGCAGCAGCTGGACGAGATCGATGAGCTCAACGCGCACCTCGACGGATTCAGAATCCTCAAGGGAATCGAGGCCGACATCATGGCCGATGGTCGCCTCGATTACGACGCTCGGATTCTCGACCAGCTCGATTTCGTGGTCGGCTCCATCCACTCGCGATTCAGCATGGATCGGGAGGCGATGACCGGGCGCGTGCTCACCGCGCTCGACGATCCGCATCTCACCATCCTCGCGCATCCGACCGGAAGGCTGCTTCTGTCGCGGGAGCCCTACGCGATCGACGTCGAAGCGGTGCTGGAGAAGGCGGCCGACGTCGGCGCCGCCGTGGAGTTGAACGCCGACCCCCATCGGCTCGATCTGGATTGGCGGTATTGCCGTCAGGCCAGAGAGCTGGGCGTGACCATCGAGATCGGGCCCGACGCGCACTCCACTGCCGGACTCGACAACGTGCATTTCGGAATCGGCATGGCGCGCAAAGCCTGGCTTGGCGCCGGGCAGATTCTCAATGCGCGGAGCGCCGAAGGCGTGATCGCTTTCGCCAGAAAGCGGCTCGGCAGATGAAACGCACCGTGCGCCGGGTGAAGAAGAGCGAGCTGCCGTCGCACTCGCGTGAAGTCTTTTTGCGTCTGAAAGCGGCGCATCCCGACGCCCACTGCGAGCTCGATCACGAGACACCGCTCCAGCTGTTGATGGCGACC
>DASXGU010000088.1:0-6882 GCA_036488915.1 Gemmatimonadaceae bacterium
TCTTTATTCCGTACTTCCCCTTCTCGGGCTGGTCCTTGCCGCGGCCTGCAATGACTCGGCATCCCCCACATCGCCCGGCATCCCCAACCCTGTGTTCTCGGGCGGCACCGGCGGTGGTGGAGGCACCGGAGGCGGCGGTGGTGGTGGCGGCGGAGGAGGAGCACCACCTCCGGTTACGACACCGGCTACGCCTGCACCAGCGCCGTCGGGCGGAACTCAGCTCCCGCCTTCGCCCCAGGTGGATGGGCCGGCGTGGTTCTTCGCCGCACTCGGGCAGGTATCCAGCCCGATCACCGCTGACATCAACTTCGACCGCTTGCAGAATCTTTCGCCGGGCGGAATCTCAGTCGGCACCAGTCGCACGGCGACAGAGCTCGTCTTCAACGTGAGCAAGAAGACCGCGCTGACCATCACCAACATCACTTTCCTCGGCGCCAATCCGGCGGACTTCTCGATTGCCGCCGCGGATCTCGCTGCGGCTCCGACGGTTGTTCTCCCGCCGAACAAGGGTGCGGCCGAGCCTCTGCACGTCTTCTTCACGCCGACGGGCGAAGGCTTGCGTACCGCTACCCTGCAGGTGACGTCGGCGGCGGGCATCGCGCAAATCTTTCTGAGCGGGACTGGTCTGCCGGAACGGCCCATCCTCGCGGGGCCCGGTCCTTTGAGCTTCATCCCGACCTCGGCGCCGGCCAACATCATCATCACCAACGTGGGTGGCCAGGGGCTGTCGCTGGACTCGTTCAGCATCGGCGGCGCCAATCCCGATGCCTTCGCATTCGTTGTCGCCAATCACGGTCTCAGCAACTGCTTCCCCGGCATTCTCCTGGGGCCCAAGAGTTCCTGCTTCCTGGCGGTCGGGCTCGCGCCGGGCGCAACAGCGCCGGCGAGCGCAACGCTCGTATTCAACAGCAATGATCCGGTGAATCCGAATCTCGAGGTAGCGCTTACGCTTTCTCCGTGACGCTCGACCCGAGCTGAGATCTCAAGCGCGCCCAGGTGACCACTCACCTGGGCGCTGTCACATCGAGCCTGGGCATCCGCCCGCTTCCCACTTCCCGCTTCCCGCTTCCCACCTTAATAATATGCCTTGACAGGCATATGCTCTTTGGGTTATATCTAGCTCATGGAATCATCGTTCATCGTCGTCGCGGAACCCAACAGACGGGCCATTCTCACCATGCTGCTCGCATCCGAACGCTCGGTCGGAGAGATCGAGCGCAAGCTGCGACTGTCACAGCCTCTGGTGTCGAAGCATTTGCGGGTGCTGCGGGACGCGGGCCTGGTCGAGTCGCGAATCCAGGCGCAGCGGCGGCTCTACAGGCTGAAACCCGAGCCGCTCAGGGAGCTCGACGAGTGGCTGGCTCCATTCCGCCGCTTCTGGTCGAAACATCTCGATGCGCTCGAGAAGCACCTCGACGCCAAGCACAATTCACCCTCTTCCAAAGGAAAGAAGAAACCATGATCAGCCAGCAGAAATACGAGCCGGGTGCGGCATCCGGCGCCAGAGTTCAAAAAGATGGAGAGAAATGGACGCTCGTACTGGTCCGCGATCTCGCTCATCCTCCTGCAAAAGTGTGGGATGCGCTGACTGACCCTGAAGAGCTTCGTCAATGGGCTCCCTACGATTCGGATCGAAGCCTCGGCGAGGTTGGCACCGCCACGCTCACCACTGTGGGGGCGCCGAGTCCTCATGTCACGGAGGCGAAGGTGAAGCGGGCCGACAAGCCGAGAGTGCTCGAGTTCAATTGGGGAGGTCAGGACATACGCTGGGAGCTCGAGCCCAGGGGAAGCGGAACGCGCCTCACACTCTGGCACAACATCGACCGTAAGTACATCGCCATGGGCGCGGCAGGGTGGCACATTTGCCTCGACGTCATGGATAGGCTTCTGGACGGCGACCCCATCGGTCGCACGGTCGGGCCCGACGCCATGAAGGTAGGTGGCTGGCAACGATTGAACGCCGAGTACAAGAAGCAGCTCGGCGTCTAGAAGAAACACATCTCGAGGAGCAGCCCATACCATGAGAAAGACGGCAAAAACAAACGCAATGAGAAAGACGGCAAAAACAAACGCAACAAGAAAGGCGAAGACCGCAAAGAAGAGGAGCGTTGCGAAGACCGAGCCGCGGAAGGGTGCGTCGCCTTCCCGGCTCATCGACGGAAGGATCAGGGAGCTGGGCGACTGGCGCGGACAGACGCTCGCTCGAATCCGCGCCGTGATAAAGCAGGCGGATCCCGATGTGGTCGAGGAGTGGAAGTGGAGAGGAGTCCCGGTGTGGTATCACGACGGGATCATCTGCACCGGAGAATCGTACAACAACCTCGTGAAGATGACTTTCGCCAAGGGAGCAGCTCTCGAGGATCCGTCACGACTCTTCAACTCCAGTCTCGAAGGCAATACGAGGCGCGCCATCGATTTCCACGAAGGCGACAAGATCGACGAACCAGCGCTGAAGGCCCTGATCAGGGCAGCGATCGATCTGAACACATCGGGGCGCCGCTAGCGTGGCGATCGCCGATGGTCTGGTGCAGCCGCACCACCGCGTGCAGAATAAGCCTTACCAGCATCTCGACCATTTCTCATCGATCTGCGATTGAAAAAAACACTCAACGCCCGATTCGCCATCAAAGGCTGGGACGAAAAACCCTATAGCGAGGGGCCGAATCGCCCCAAGCTCACCAGAGCGAGTGTCACCAAGACCTACACGGGCGACATCGAAGCCGAGGGCAAGGTCGAGTACCTGATGATGTATCGGACCGACGGTACAGCAGCCATTGTCGGCATCGAGCAGGTCACCGGGCGAATCGGTGACAAGGCGGGGAGCTTCGTCCTCCAACGGATCGGTGTCTTCGAGAACGGTCAGGCGAAAGAGTCGTATTCGATCATTGCCGGCTCCGGCACTGGAGAGCTGCAAGGAGTGTCAGGCGAAGGCACGTCCGCCGTCGGGCATGGCATGGAGCACCCGTTCACCCTGAGGTGCGAGCTCCCTCAGGGTTGAGTGTAACCGCCGGCAACCGAAGCGCCTTTTACTTACCGCTCGCGGTGCTGCTGGAGCGAGTCGACGGCTCGAAGGTGGCCGTCGTCACAGCGAACAGGAACTGATCGCCGCTCACACTCGGGTTCCTGAAGACGAGATAAAGATCGTGCACGCCCGAAGTACGCGGGATCGTCACTCGTAGCTGCGACGGCGGGCCCGCCTGCGAAGTTGGGTTGATCGTCGGTGTAGCGCCGAGCAGCGCACCGGTCGGCGAATCGAGATGCAGCTCGATCAGGCCACCCTTTGCCTGGTACTGCGAAGGTGCGAGCGCTGACAGAGATATGGCGCCTACTCCTGTCAGATCGATCTGCTTCAACGCCGCTGACGAGCCCGACCGATTCACCACCGTCACTTCGACCGGCAGCTCGGCCACGCTTTGCTTGGACACTCCATCCGACAGCTCACCACCCGCCACGACGACCGTGGGCGAGCGAAGCATCACGGTCTTTTCCTTCGTGATGGGAGGCATGCCGTTGGCGCCGCGGTCGGTGTATTCGGCGCGCAGCACCAGCGCACCCTTGGGCGAGTCGCCCGATCCGGCCGGCGGCGTGTACGATCCGCGATCGGCGAGCGCGGGCCCCGATTTTTTGTCGGCGAGGCTCATGATGTATCCGAGCATTGCTGCTGCCTGCGGCGGCGTAATCGTCGGGTGCGCGGGCATGTTCACCTTGCCCCACACGCCCGACCCACCCTCGCGGATCTTGCGCACCAGTCGCGCGACAGCCGTGGTGTCGCCGTGATACTTCGTCGCGACATCGACGTACGCCGGGCCGATGGACTTCCGGTTGAACTGATGGCAGGAGAGACAATCGCTGCTCTCGATCAGCTTCCGCCCGGTGGCGTGAGTACCCGCGACCGGGTCGTTGGCCGTGGCGCCTCCATCCTTGAGGTAATCCGCGGTCACCGTCACTTCGCGCGCTGGAATGCCGTTGCGCAGCGCTCCGTCCTCGCGATCGGTGACGCGCGCCGCGTAGCGCACCGGCACGCCCGGGAAGAAGAAAGTCTTGTTGCTGCCGACGAGATCCATGCCCACGGTCGGAGGCTCGTTGCCCGCCACGACCTGGACGTCGGCGCTGGATTGCGCACCGTGAGAATCGGTGGCCGTCAGCGTCGCGGTGTAGGTGCCGGGCGTCGTGAACGTGAACGATGGATTCGGCGAGGTCAGCTTCTTCACCACCGAGCCGTCGCGCCTGGTGATGGTCCACTCGTAGCCGATCGGATCCTCGTCGAGATCCATGGTCCCGGCCGACGACAGATTGACTCGCATCGGCAGCGCGCCGGCTGGACGATCGACCGCCGCCGCGACGACCGGCTTCCGGTTGCCGGCGTTGTACTCGATCCGCACCAGGCGCGCGTCGTCATTCCCCTGGAACCACGCCGTCCCGTATTCCAGCACGTACAGATCGCCATTCGGCCCAAACTGCATGTCGATCGGGTTGCTGAATTTGTAGCTCGGCATGAAGCGCTCGATCGAGACGAGATCACCCTTCGGATCCATCGTCACAGCCATGATCCAGCCCCGCATCCACTCGTAGATGAAAAGCTTGCCGTCGTAGTACTGCGGGAAAGGCCGCGCCGCGTCCTTGAAATCACTTCTATAGTAGACCGGGCCGGCCGCCGCGGCGCGCCCACCGCTGCCCAGTATCGGAAACTCGGGCGAGGGAGCGTACGGATACCATATGTAGGCGCCCTGTGCCGGCGGCAGATCGTTGAGTCCGGTGTTGTTGGGTGAGTTGTTGACCGGATGCGCCGGATCGAATTGCGCGCCGGCGGTCTCGGTCACCGAATCGATGAAGGTCGTCTTGTAGTAAGCCTGATTGTTGCCGACGAAGTAGGGCCAGCCGAAGTTGCCCGCGCTCCGCGCCTGGTTGAACTCGTCGTACCCGCGCGGGCCGCGCCCGACCGAATCGACATTGGCGTCCGGCCCGACGTCGCCCCAGTACAGAAATCCGGTGTGCTGATCGATCGCGATGCGGTACGGATTGCGATGGCCCATGGTGTAGATCTCTGGCCGCGTCTTCGGCGTCCCAGGCGGAAAGAGGTTCCCTGCGGGGATCGTGTAGGTCCCGTCGGGCTCTGGATGTATCCGGATTATCTTGCCGCGCAGATCGTTGGTGTTGGCCGAGGACTTCTGGGCGTCCCACGGCATGCGGCCCGGCCGCTCATCGATCGGCGCGTAGCCCGTCGCGAACGGATTGGAGTTGTCGCCCGTGGACACGTACAGGTTGCCCTTGGCGTCGAAGGCGATCGACCCTCCGGTGTGGCAGCACTTGAGACGTTGCGTCGCCACCTCGAGCAGAACTTTCTTGGAGCCCAGGTCGAGGGAGTCCCCGATCATATGGTAGCGCGTGAGAATGTTCTTCGACTCCGGACCGGCTGGTGAGTAGTACATGTAGATCCAGCCGTTGCTCGCAAAATTCGGATCGGCCGCCAGCCCCAGCAGCCCATCTTCGGCCTGACTGCTGTCTGCGTACTTGTTGCTGACCGGAATGCTGGCGATGCGGCGCGCGCGCTTGCTCGCCGGCGTGTAGAGATCGAGGTAGCCGCGGCGCTCGATGAACAGCACGCGCTCGTCGGCGAGAACCGCGAGCTCTACCGGCTCCTCGAACTTCTGGGCCAGAACGACTTTGGTGAACCTGTTCTCCTCAGGCCGGGCGCGACTGAAGTTGACCGGGCCGGTCCCCATCGCGTAGCGCAGACCGCCGAGGAGGTGGCGGAGGAAGAGCGAGTCCGAGTAAGTGGCCTCGGTGTGGCCCATGTTGGTATACCACGCGCGTCCACCGTCGAAGTCATGGTACCAGCTCATTGGGTGGTGATCGCCGTTGGTCCCGCCCTGGTACGTCTTCTCGTCGATGTCGATCAGGACGTGAATGGTCGGGTCGATCGATTTGAAGTTGTAGAACTCGTCCTCGCGCTCCCAGGTGTCGGGAAAGCCGGCGGTCGACGGGTGGCTCTTGTCGAGGATGCGGTAGGTGGCTTTGCGGACGTTGGGATTGTTGGGATGGCCGTTGAACCAGGCGCCGGCGAGCCGGCCGTACCATGGCCAATCGTACTCGGTGTCGGTCGCGGAGTGGACTCCGACCCAGCCGCCGCCCGCCTGGATGTAGCGCTCGAAGTTGTCCTGCTGTCCCGCGTCGAGAACGTCGCCGGTGGTGTTGAGGAAGACGACGGCGCGGTATCTCGCCAGGTTCTTGGCGGTGAAAGCCGTCGCGTCTTCGGTGGCATCGACCGCGAATCCGTTCTCCTGGCCGAGCTTCCTGATGGCGGCCAGACCGACGCCGATGGAGCTGTGTCGGAATCCAGCGGTCTTGGAGAAGACGAGCACTCGGGAGTCCTGCGCCCGCGCGGAGGTGGGAATGCAGACGAGGGCAAGCAGGAAGGCGAGCGATGCGAGTCGATGCATTGGGCGGTCCCGGCGATGAGTGGCGGACGGCAGCACGCCAATTTGCAACGGCTAACTCGTGACGGACAGAGGCGCCCGGGTGGGTCAGTCGCTAGTCATGATGAACAGCGGCGCGCCGTCGAAGTCGTAGATCGGCCGCAGGCGATCGACGTTGTAGTACTTCTTCACATCGACGACTTTTTTCTCCGACGTCACGCTGGTGATCGGCACGCTGTCGTAGAATCCCTTGTGCACGCTCACGAGGCGGCCGTACTCCTTCTTGAGAATCAGATCGAGCGCCAGGTTTCCGAAAGCCATCGGCACGATCGAGTCGAGCGCGTCGGGATCGCCGGAACGCACGAGGTAGCCGAGGCGCTGATTGACGACGTCGATGCGGCGGCCCTTGTTGTACTTTGGCGAGAACTCCTTGAGCGCGGACGCGACCTTATCGCCGATGCCGCCC
>DASXGU010000091.1:0-6267 GCA_036488915.1 Gemmatimonadaceae bacterium
CGTGCGCGCGCGCGCGCTGGCCCAGCTGCACCTGCACTCCGACGTTGCGCAGCTCGTACGGTGTATACGAGTCCCACGGCTTCACACCCGCGATGCGCTGACGCGCTTCCTGGAAATATTTGTCGAAGGTTCTATTGAGCAGAGGGCCGGGTAGTCTTCCAGCCTCACCGACCGGAGTCACCGCGATCGTCGTCGACGTCGGGTCGAAATCGGCGAGCTCCACCGAGCCGGGGATGTAGTCGATCCGGCGACTCACCACCACCGATTTTATCGACTCGAAAAGATTTTCCCGGAACGAGTTCCGCATCTGGGCGTAGTCGTCGGCTTCGGGCTTCCCCAGCTCCCTGGCGATGAAAGCCGCATCCTTGAAGCCGCGCAGCGCGAAGAAATCATCCCAGTAGGAGTGCATTGGTTTCGCGCTGTAGCCTTCGTGGCTTATGGACTGTGGCAATAAGCCGTAAAACGCCTTATTGGCACCGAGCTGGTACTGCGCCGTCATCCTTTCGTGGCGCAGAGAATCCATGTACGCCACCGCTTTCGCCACGTGCGGCCACATCTTTTCCAGCTCGGACTTGTCGCCGGTGTGACGGTAATACTCTGCCACCAGATAGATGAACTCGCCGTGACTGTCGTTCTCCGGAACCGGCGTCGCGCCGTGCTCGTCCACGCAGCACGGTATTTTGCCGTTGTCGTACTGGTACGGCGCGAACCAGTCGATGAAGTCTTTGACATCCTTGTCGTGGCCAAGCCGTAGCAGCGCTGTCGATGTAAGCGCGCCGTCGCGGATCCAGGAACGCGAGTAGCTGCGCGACCCCGGCTGGATGGCCGCGCCGTCGCGATTGATGAGAATGTCCGCCAGCTGGGCGCGAAGAGTCTGCGTGTAGCGGGATGCCGACGGCGGCAGCGTGATGTTCACCGGACCCAGCTTGGCGCGCCAGTCCGCTGTCACCGCCTCGAGCTGCGACGAGACCGCGCGCTCCCCCTGACCCGGAAGCAGAGTCGTTGCCGGCGACGCCGAGGCAGTTGGCGCTCCGGCTGTGGCAGACGGCGCCGAAACGGAGGTAGGCGGCGCGGCATAGCCGCTGCGCGCGGCTGCCAGCAGCTGGGCGAGGTTGAGGTCGCCCCCGTGCAACGGTACGGCGATGTCGATCGGACTCGACGTCGCGCGCGGTCCCAGCTCCATCTGGTACGAGAGCACACCCGACGCATGGCCGGTGGGATCGACAATCGACGTCGAGGGAGGCGTCTTCCCCGCCCTCAGCCAATCGACGATGTTGCCGTCGTCGAACGCCAGGGCGCCGAATCCGCTCGCCGACGACAGCGACCGAACGTATTTGTTGCCGCTGACCCGCACCGACGATCCCTGCAGGGCGATGGAATCCACCCGCGCCACGCCACCCGGAAGATTGAGAAACTGCCATGGCGGATTCACCTGCAGCGGCCTGATGGCGAGATAGAGAGTCGGCTTGCTGTATTTCCGCGAGTTGTTGGCGATGCGGTAGCGCGCGTAGAGCACCGATGAATCGACGGGACCCGCGGCGAATGCGTTGATGATCAGATCGATGTCGCCGCTGCTCCAGACCACCTGCGGCAGCGGCAGCCCGTCGGGGTTCTGGCTGACCGATGTCTTTGCGTCATTCCACGTCACGAGCTTTCCGTCGAGATACAGGAATGGCTCGATCGAGAATTGCCCCCGTCCCACCTCGATCATGCCATCTTCGTTGATCAGCGCCTCGGCGCTGTCGCGATCGACGCCAATCACCGTCCAGTAAGACTGCTCCCTGGTGAGATAGCGCGGATAATTTCCGCGCGTTGCATCGCTCGCCATGGCGAAGTAGAGATCGTTCTCGCTGGCAGCCCAGTCCAGCGGCTTGATTGCCACGTCGGGAACGCCAAATCCATTTTTCCCCTCCGGCGATCGGAGCAGCACGCGCACATAACGCTCGTCACTCTCGGGCAGGTACAAGTAGTCGCGTTGCGGGGGAGCCGCGGTCGCCGCCGTCCGTTTCGAGCGAGGCGGAGGTGCCGCCTGTAGAGTGGCACCCGGCGTTCTGTTGACGGTATAGAGCGTCTGCCACGCGGCGCCGTCGCGCGAGCCCTGAACCTCGTACGAGCCGGCGCGTCGACCGGGCTCCCACTGAATCACCATTCCACCGAATTCGCGTCGCTGCTGGAAATCGATGTTGATGGTATCGCCCGCAACCGACCGCACGACCCTCGGCGTCAGCGTGTAAGCAGTCGCCGGGGCGAGCGGGGTCATCGCCAGATTGTCCAGCCAGACACTGCCCTTCCCGCCCGATCCCGCCGTTATGGCGATCTCGATTGCCGCAAATCGCTTGAGGTCCTTGTCTGTCGTCGGCCCCCAGGCAAAGGAGATCTGGCGCTTCTTGCGCGTGACGGTCGTCCAGTCCTTCGGAAAAACGAAGCCCGGATTGTTGGACCACCAGACGTTGTCGCCGGTGGAGTCGATGAGCTTGAACTCCAGCGTATTGGTCGGCGCTTCCCCGCGGACGTCGAACGAAAACTCGTAGTTGGGCGGCAGCGACAGGTTGAACGCACGGTGAACCACCGCGTAGCCGCCGTGCCCGTGAAAATCGAAGTCGATCCGCATCGCCGTCCGATGGCCGGCGCTCGAATCGGGATGCACCGACACCTCGACGCCCTCGGCCGGAGCCGTGGTCCATTGACTCACCGAGTCGAACGCGTCCAGTACTATAGTAGGCCCGACGCCCGGGACCGCCTGCACGGGCGTCACTGGAACGGTCGAAGGAACCGGAGTAGGCGTCGGCGGATTCGAGGGTGGGGCCGGCCGCGATGGATTCTGCGCCTCCGCCTGCAAAGACACGACCGCGCACATAAGGAGCGTTAGCCGCCGTACGCAACTCTTCCCGCTTCCCGCCATCATCCCTTCACGCTCCCGGCCATCACGCCCTGGATGTAGTACCGCTGCAAAAAGAGAAACACCGCCAGCACCGGAATGACCGTCAGAACCGAGCCGGCCATCATCAGCTCGGTGTCCTGCACGTGCTCACCCGACAGATTGGCCAGCGCCACCGGCAGGGTGTAATGTGCCTCGTCGCTCAGCACGATGAGCGGCCACATGAAGTCATTCCAGGTGGCCAGAAACGTCCAGATGGCCAGCGTCGCCAGGATCGGCAGGATTCCGGGCACTACAACCTCCCAGTAGATCCGCAGCTCCGAAGCGCCATCGATGCGCGCGGCGTCGAGCATGTCATCGGGAATCGACAGCGCGTACTGTCTGATCAGGAAAATCCCGAAGATGCTCGCCATCCCCGGGATGATCACGCCCCAGTAGGTGTTGACGAGATGGAGGTTCTTCATCAACAGAAACAGCGGCAGCATCGCGATCTGCACCGGCAGCACCAGGCCGAGCGATAGAATTCTGAACGTGCGATCCCGTCCGCGAAATCTCAGCTTGGCAAACGCGTACCCCGCCATCGAGTTCACCACGAGAGACACCGCGGTGACGGTGACTGATATGAGCGTGCTGTTGACCAGGTACCTCCCCAGATTCAGGCGCGTAAACAGCTCCGCATAGTGCGAAAACGTGATGTGCGACGGAATCAGGTGCGGCGGATAAGTATTCGCCTCCCCTGTGGGCAGGAACGAAGCCGACAACATCCACAACATCGGCAGCAACGCGATCAAAGCGCCCAGAATGAGCAGCACGTACAGCATGACCTGGGAAACCCGCCGGGACATCAGGTGTGCTCCCTCTGCAATCTGAACTGAATCAAAGTCGCAATCAGAATCACGATGAACAAAACGAATGCGATCGCGGCCGCGTACCCCATCCGCCACCACCTGAACCCTTCCTCGTACATCATGAGCACGACGCTTGTCGTCGCCCGCAGAGGACCGCCCTGCGTCATCACGTACGGTTCCGCGAACAGCTGGAAGTAGCCGATCATGGTGATCACCCCGACAAGAGCAGCGTCGGGCCCAGGAGCGGCAGCGTCACGGCGAAGAATCGTCGCACCGGCCCCGCGCCGTCGATCTCCGCCGCGTCGTAGAGATCCTGCGGAATCGCCTGCAGCCCCGCGATGAAGATCAGCATGTTGTAGCCGAACTGCTTCCAGACCGCGAGCAGAATGATCGCCGGCATCGCCCAGTGCGGATCCCCGAGCCAGTCGATCGGTCCAATGCCAATGTGGCCCAGCATGTAGTTCAGAAGTCCATAGCGCGTGTGATAGAGGTATCGCCACACGATCGCCACGGCGACGAGCGTGGTCACGAACGGCGTGAAGTAAATGGTGCGAAACAGGCTCTTGAATCGCACCAGTCTGGCATTGAGCAGTACCGCTGTGCCGAGCGACACCGCGATGGTCAGCGGCCCGCCGACAAGCGCGAAATAGAATGTGTTGCGCAGCGCCTGCCAGAACTCCGGTGTGTGCATCAGCTTGAAGTAATTCGCCAGGCCGACGAATCGGGTCGTCGATGGCTTGGCGATGGCGTAGATGTCGAAGTCCGTCACGCTCAGCACCAGCGACGCCAGCACCGGCAGGAAAAAGAAGACGAAGATCAGCGCCAGCGCCGGCGCCAGGAACAGCCACGCCGCTCTCCCCGTGCGCTCGGGAGAAACCGTGGCGCTCACTTCTTGTTCGCCTGGGCCAGCAGGTATCTGCGCTTCTCGAGCATGGCGTTCACGTCCTGGTCCAGCGACGCCAGGGTCTGATCGACCGATTTGGCTCCGCGAATCGCCTGCTCACCGTGCTCGAAGATTGCGGTGGCGATCTCTTCCCACTCGGGCACCTGCGGCGTGGGAATCACCCGCTCGAGCTGGTCGCGAAACGCCCGCGTGTACTTGTTGTTGGCGAGTGCGGTGTCCTCGAAAGCTGACTTCCTTGGGGGCAGATCTCCGGTGAGTCGGTAGAACTCGAGCTGCACCGACGGCCGCGACATGTATTCGATGAGGGTCCACGCTTCTTTCTTGTGCCGCGACGCTGCGAACAGCGACAGGCTCGATCCGCCGGCGGTCGACGCGCCCGGTCCGTTCGGCCCCGGCATCGGCGCCGTCATCCACTTTTTCTGGGTCGCCGAGTCCAGGCGATTTGTGAATTCCCCGATGTACCATGGTCCCGAGATGTACATCGCGATGTTGCCGCGCTCGAACTCCTGGAAAAGGTTCGAGACCTGCGAGCTCGACACCGGCGAAGCGAATCCCTGGCGGTACAAGCCCAGGTAGAAGTCGAAACCGCGGCGAAACGGCGGTTGCTCGAACGCGCCGTACCTGCCGCCGTCGCGGAGGATCGGCGAGCCTTCGTTGAGCGCGAAGATGACTGGCTGCGCCCACTCGTTGGTCGGCATCAATAGCGGGAACTGCCGCGGCGCCATCTGCGATTTCATCTTCTTCATCGCCGCTGTCCAATCTGCCCACGTGGTGGGGAACGTCTTGTACCCTGCTTTGGCAAGCAGGTCGGTACGGTAGAAGATCGCCCGGGTGTCGACGTACCAGGGGATGCCGTAGGTCCTGCCGTCGACGACGTTGGTCTTCCAGATGCCGGAAAAGAAATCGTCTCGCCGTACGGATTTGGAGCTGGAGGCGAAGCTGTCGAGTGGCGCCAGCGAGTTGAGCGCCACGAACTCCGGCACCCAGGTATTGCCGAGCATGGCGATGTCCGGGGTCGCTTCACCGACGTAGGCGGTGAGCAGCTTCTCGTGGGCGGCGGTCCAGGGGATCTGCTGGACCTCGACGTGGATCCCAGGATGCTCCTTCTCGAAGGCCGGCATCAGTTGGGACAGAACTTCGCCCTCGCGCCCCATTGCCCATATGCGTAGAGTAGAGTTGCTCCCTGCCGATGCGGAGGAGCACCCCATCGCCAGAGGCACGAGGGTCAACCCCGAAATGGCGCGCAGGAGAGAATGGCGTGTCATATGCTGCCTAATATTCCGCAATTTTCTCTCTCACTGGAGGATCCAATGCACCTGATTGGTCGGAAAGCTGTTGTACTCTTGGCCGTCGCGTTTGTCGCCTGCAGCGACAGTACGGCCCCGCCGGTCCATTCCACCGGCTTCTTTCTCAGCGACATCAACGGTCGTCCACTGCCCACCTACGTGGTGCCGACAGATCCGACCACAACCGTGCTCTTGGGGTCGCTGACTCTCGACGGGATTGGCCATGCCACCATGGTCGAAGAACGCCGGCAGCAAAGCGGTACCCCGCTAGTCTTGACGACCGCCTACAACTATCTGATCAACGGGAACGACGTCACCTTCACGTTTCAGGTGCCCTGTCCCATCAATGCC
>DASXGU010000104.1:0-6468 GCA_036488915.1 Gemmatimonadaceae bacterium
GCGAGGATCTGGTCCAGCGCGTACATCGGGGCGTACAGATAAATCCAGAAGGCGTCGAATCCCGCCTTACCGACCAGACTGCCGATCAGCTCGAAGGCGAAAAAGATGACGAGCGCCGCGCCCGCCACGAGCGTGATTCGCGGCCGGTACTGGAGCACGAAATAGCCCGCTATGAGCGCAACGGTGAAAAAAGACGCCCGCGCGGTACTGAGGTAGATGAAGTAGGCCAGCATCGCCACGATCGCGATCTTCTTCGCCCTGGGAATCGAGCCGCCAAACAGCCACAGCAGCGGCCCCGCCGAGAAGAAGAAATAGTTGAGCAGGGATGTAAAACCATAATTCGCCGTCAGGCCCAGATCGGAGATGCTCACGCGATACAGGATGAGCCCGGCCGGCAGAAACCACTGCGATCCCGAGAGGATCATGTGGTCGAGCGTCTGGAAGAAGAGACTGAACGCCATCACCGCGATGTAAAGATTCGCCAGACCATTGGGCGACAAACGCAAATCGAGCTGCGCGATTCTGCGGAAGACATTGCTCGCCAAGGTGAATCGCTGGCCGGTCTGCTGCCCTGCCACCGCCGCCAGACTGAACGCGGCCACCACCGTCACGATATACGCGTAAAACCGCCCGCTCAGCGGATAGAAATCGAGGTTCGAGAGATTCGCTCCCGCGATGATCACCGCCCACAGCAGCGGACAGAGGACGGCTGGATTGAGCAGCCACTGCATCAGACGCGTCTCCCGGCGCCGATTCCTTTGCTGTAATACCGGGCGGCGTTGGCGAGCGCTCGCGTTACCCCGGTGGGCGCTGCGGCGGTGGCCGCCATGAGCATTCTTGCGCCGGTCGTGACCCGGCCGCCGAGAATCGCGCGGAAGCCATAGGTCGCCGTCCGCTCGCTCCTCGCCACCCGAATCTCCGTAGCCAGAGCCGGCGCGCGCTCAGCCAGGATGTCGAGCGCCGCGACCGATTCCTCAAAGCCATCCACCGCGGTGGAGTTGGTGACGTTACCGTCGTGACGGCGGTACCTCGAATAAGTGCCCGGTACGACGCCGGCACCTTCGGCATCGGCACCGTTGCCGAGCAGAGTCTCCATGAAAAACAACCAATCCGACGACCGCGGCAAGCGACTGTCGAACCCGTGCGCCGGCATCGACTCGGCGCGAACCATCACCGCCATTGCAGCGCAGAAATTCGGATACCTCACCAGATCCATGACGCTGCCGCTGCGCAACGGGTGCCGATCGGAATACAGATAGAGCGTGCGACCGGTGCTGGAATCGAAGACATCGACGTCGTGATGGCAAAGGACGCGGCGCCGATCCTTTTCGAGCCATTCCACTTGTGCCGATATCTTGCCCGGCAGCAGCACGTCGTCGCCGGCAAAAAACGCCACGTATTTTCCGCGACACCCAGCGAGGATCCGATTGGCGTTCGCCGTGATTCCCAGGTTCACGCTGCCGTCCAGGACCTTGATCCGATTCTGCCACTTCCTGGCGTAGCGATCCAGAATCGCCGGCGTAGAATCGGACGATCCGTCGTCCCGGACGACGACCTCGATGTTCGGATAGTCCTGACCGACGGCGCTGTCCAGCGCCTCCTCGACGTACTGCGCCTGATTGTACGTCGGCATGACGATGGAGACGAGCGGCGCTCGTTCCTTCATCGCATCACCTCCCTCCAGCGGCGCTCGATCCAGACGGCGAGCGATCCGTTCGCCACCAGCGCGATCGCATAGACAACCAGAGTGCTGACCAGCGCCCCGTACATGCCGTAGCGCGGGATCAGCCGGAAGTCGAGCGCCAGGCTCGCCACTCCGGCGATTACCGAGAGCACCGTCGTCTGCACGAAGAAGCCGCGGCCAATCCATTGACTGGCCATGACGATCGAGACAGTCATGCCAAAAAGCGACAGAAGTAGCAATCGAACCAGCGGGATGGAGGGGGCAAAATCGGAACCAGCGAGCAGCGTAATCCCATACGGAACAAGAAAATAGCCGACCAGGACCGCCAGCGCGGAGAACGCGAACGCCAGCGCCAACAGCCGCCGCTGCTCCCCCCAGGCGGAATCCGGCCCCGCTCGCGATACCAACGCGTATGTGTAGGTGCTGACCGCCATCGGAGCGAGCGTTCCGAGCGTCAGGACCTGAGTGGCGAGCTGGTAATACCCCGTCTCAGCGGGTGACCTGTAATAGTTCAGAATCAGGACGCTGGACTGAAGATGAATGTAGGTCCCAACGGTTGTGAGATGGAGCTTCACGCTGCCACCGAGGAATTGACGCGCCAGCCCACGACTGAACCTTGGCTCACGAGCCGCGGCCCTCAGACTGACGTACCCCCACCCCGCCATCGTCACGTAAAGAACGAGCCACGCCACCAGCGCGCCGGTGAGCCCGAGCTTTGGAAAAATGACCACCGGCACCAGAAACGCGATTCCCGCCGAATACCCAATCACTTGCGAGCGATTGAACGCCGAAACCTTGCCCAGCGAATAGAGAACGTATCGGCCAGTGTCGAACCACAGCACGAACGGCAGCGCCAGGAAAGCGACGGTGAGCGGGAGCGCCGGCAAGTTGTGAAAGACGTCGCCACCGGTCGCGACAAACAGCGCTGCGCAAAGGATCCAGGCAGCAATCGTTACGATCGCGGTGAGGCCGAGCAGAGTCCCGACCGTCTCGTTTACCCACTCGTCGCTTTGTTTTTCGGTGGCGTGGTGCAGAGCGACCTGCCCGAGGCTGAGCGAGCCGAGGGTCGAGAACAACAGCACCCATCCTGTCGCCGCGGCATACATGCCCCTTCCCGTTGGACCCAGACTGCGGGCGGTCATGACCAGGATCACCACACCCGCGGCCGCCGCAAAGATGTTGACGCCCCAGATCCTCAGTATCGCGCCGAGCGATCGAGACGGTGCCGGGGCCGGTCCCTCGGCGACTGCTATGAGCGCCGTCCAGCGATGGGTCGCCGGGATCGCTTGTCAGTCGACAGAGCGTCGATGACGCGCTCCTGATGCTCCTCGGCCAAATGGGGACCGATGGGCAGGCTCAGCACCTCCTTGTGCAGCTTTTCCGCGATCGGGAGATCGCCCTCGGCGTAGCCGAGCGATTGGTAGGCGGCCTGAAGGTGGGGTGGCACCGGGTAGTGGATGAGAGCTTCAATCCCTGCCTTCTCCAGCTGAGCGCGCGTCTGATCGCGATCCTTGCACTTGACGACGAACAAGTGCCATACCGGCTCCGCTTGGCGATCGACCGCCGGGAGAGCCACCGAATCGCTGACGATTCCTTCCAGATAGCGGGCGGCGACAATTCTTCTGCGCTCGTTCCATTGGCCGAGGTGTCGAAGCTTGACGCGCAGGATGGCGGCCTGGAGCTCATCGAGGCGGCTGTTGACGCCGAGCTCGGTGTGGACGTACTTGGCCGACGAGCCGTAGTTGCGGAGCGACCGCAGTCTCGCCGCCAGAGCGTCGTCGTTGGTGGTGACGGCGCCGCCATCGCCGAAGGCGCCGAGGTTCTTGCCGGGGTAGAAGCTCCAAGCGGCGGCGTCCCCAAAGCCGCCCACGCGGCGGCCGGCGTAGGAGGCGCCGTGCGCCTGCGCCGCGTCCTCGACCACGAACAGCTCGCGTCGCGCGGCGATCTCCATGATGGCGTCCATCGCCGCGGGCTGCCCGTAGAGATGTACCGGCATGATGACGCGCGTCCGACTGGTGATCGCCGCCTCGATGCGGTTCGGATCGATATTGAATGTGGACGGATCGGGCTCGACGGGGACGGGACGGGCACCGGCGTAAGTCACGGCCAGCCAGGTGGCGACGAAGGTATTGCTCGGCACCAACACGTCGCTTCCGTCGCCGACGTCGAGCGCCCGCAGGCTGAGGGTGAGCGCGTCGAGCCCATTGGCGACGCCGATGCAGTGCCGAACACCGAGGTATGCCGCGAATTCTGCCTCGAACGCCTCCAGCTCGCGACCGAGGATGAACCAGCCGTTGTCGAAAACGCGAGCGATGGCTTCGTCGATCTCCTCGCGGAGCTCGGCGTAGCTGGCGCCGACGTCGAGGAACGGTACGCGCGTAGTCCTGGCACCGTCGCGCACAGAGGTCGAGACCGCGCTCACGCTCTCACCTCCGGACGGACTCCGTCGAGGCGTGGCGATGGCGGCGCCAGGGACGGATCCGTGACGAGTCTGGAGAGATACTTCCCGTAAGCGCTTTTAGCGTGGACTTCGGCCTGCACCGAGACGTCGGCGAGGGTGATGAAACCCTGTCGCCAGGCGATCTCTTCCGGGCAGGCGATCTTAAGGCCCTGCCTCTGCTCGATGATCTCGACGAAGCTGGCAGCCTGGGTGAGCATCTCGGGCGTTCCGGTATCGAGCCAGGCGAAGCCGCGATTGAGCTTGATCAGCCGAAGCTGCTGCCGCTCGAGATAGATGCGATTGAGATCCGTGATCTCGAGCTCCCCGCGACGCGATGGAGTGAGCGTCGCTGCGAGCTCGACGACGGAGCTGTCGTAGAAGTAGAGCCCCGTGATGGCGTAGTTGGATTTGGGGTGGTGCGGCTTCTCCTCTATGCCGACGATCTCGCCGGCGGAGTCGAGCTCGGCGACGCCATACGCGCGCGGGTCATCGACCCAATACCCAAAGACCGACGCGCCGCGAGTCCTGGCTGCTTCCGCGGAAAGGATATTGGCCAGCCCGTGCCCATAGAAGATGTTGTCGCCGAGGATGAGTGCGCAGGAGTCGTCGCCGATGAAGTCGGCGCCGAGTATGAACGCCTGGGCGAGCCCGTCGGGCCGCGGCTGGACCGTGTAGGAGAGGTTGAGCCCCCACTGCGATCCATCGCCAAGGACGGTCCTGAAGAGTGGCTGGTCGGCCGGGGTGGTGATGATCAGGATGTCGCGAATGCCCACCAGCATGAGGGTGGTGAGCGGGTAGTAGATCATCGGCTTGTCGTACACGGGCAGGAGCTGCTTGCTCACGGCGCGAGTGATCGGCCAGAGGCGCGTCCCGGTTCCCCCCGCGAGGATGATTCCTTTCATCGCCCGAAATATAGCCGGGCGCGAGAGGGTTTCACCCCGTATCGACCAGTGCAGGCTCCCCTTCAGCGAGGTACCAGTTGTAAAGGTGCTGTAACCCTTCGCTCAGGCTGATGCGAGGGCGCCATCCGGTCGCTCTAGCCCGGCTCGAGTCGAGAAGCTTCCGCGGAGTGCCGTCAGGCATGGTGGAGTCCCACTCCACTGGCCCGTCATAGCCAACCGTCGCTGCGATTTTCTGCGCCAGATCGCGAATCGATAGCTCCTCGCCGGAGCCGACATTCAGCAGCCCTGTCTGCTCGCGCTCCAGCAGATGGAAGGTGGCGTTCGCCAGATCGTCGACGTGAAGAAATTCACGGAGGGCGTTACCCGTTCCCCAAAGCCGGACGGTCGCGTGTGACGCCGTACCGCGAGCGATTCTGGCCTCGTGGAACTTGCGCAGCATTGCGGGAAGAACGTGAGACGTATCCAGATCGAAGTTGTCGCCGGGCCCGTAGAGATTGGTCGGCATGAGCGATAGCCACTGACTGCCGTATTCCGCGTTTGCCGCTTCGACCAGCTTAAGTCCCGCAATCTTGGCGATCGCGTATGGCTCGTTGGTCGGCTCCAGGGGTCCGGTAAGCAAGTACTCTTCCTTGAGCGGCTGATCAGCGAGCTTCGGGTAGATGCACGAGCTCCCAAAGAAAACCAGCCTCGGCACCCTCTGCTCCAGGGCCGCGCCGATGACGCTGTTCTGAATGAGCAGGTTTTCATACAAGAACTCCCAGCGGTCAATATTGTTGGCTCGTATTCCGCCGACTCTTGCCGCTGCGAGCAGAATGAGGTCGGGCCTTTCGTCAACCAGGAAGTTTCTGACTGCATCTGCGTCGCGTAGATCGATCTGCTCACGCGTTCTGACGACCGGCTCGCTCCCATAGCGCCGCCGGTATTCGCGAACCAGGGCTGAGCCTACCAACCCGCGGTGCCCCGCGATGAAGGTTTTCCTGGCGATCACGAGCTAGGTGAGAACGGCGCGCAGGGGCTCGAGCGACGGCTCCAGGCTGAAGGGCTCGCCGGCTTGCACAGCCCGCAAATCCGCGTCGACCATCATATGGACCAGATCGACGAAGTTGGTACGCGGCGACCAGCCGAGTATGCGACGCGCTTTAGAGGCATCGCCAAGGAGGTGATCCACCTCGGTGGGCCGATGGTATCTCGGGTCGATGGCGATGAGCTCCTTTCCGGAGTCTGCGTCGACGCCGACTTCGTCCTGCCCAGTCCCGCGGAACTCGATCGAAAGACCTGCGCGGCCGAACGCGAGGCGGCACAACTCGCGGACCGAGTGGGAGACCCCGGTGGCGAGCACGAAGTCATCCGGAGTGTCGCATTGAACGATGCGCCACATGCCCTCCACATAATCCGCGGCAAACCCCCAATCGCGCTCTGCGTCAAGGTTACCCAGATAAAGC
>DASXGU010000106.1:0-8105 GCA_036488915.1 Gemmatimonadaceae bacterium
GCCGGTGAGCGACTGGAATCGATCTACCTGGGGCATGCGGGGTGGTCGCGCGTGCTCCTGGGGGCCCAGCCCTCATGGGACCCGCGCGGGTGGTCAGCAGCGGTTGCCAGGCGTTCGTCACTCCGCGCGCAGTTCAATCGCGCGCGCAACAAGGGCGTGACCGTGGCCGAGTGGCCGTCGCGGAGCGCGGAAAATCACGCGGCCCTCTCGCGAACCCTTGCCGAGTGGCTGTCGAGCCGGCACCTGCCGTCGCTTCACTTTCTGGTCGAGCCCCAGACTCTCGACAGGCTGACCGATCGCCGCGTTTTCGTGGCGCAGCGTGGAAGGCAGGTTGTCGCCTTCACCATTCTGTCTCCAGTCTCGGCCCGGAATGGATGGCTCGTCGAGCAAATCGTGCGTGGCGACGACGCGCCCAACGGGACGGCGGAGCTTCTCATCGATACCGCGATGCGCTCGGTAGCTGAATCGGGCGCGAGTTACGTGACCCTCGGCCTGTCGCCGCTGTCGCGGCGTGCGCCACAGGAGGCGCCATCTCGCCCCATCTGGCTTCGGTTCGTGCTCGAGTGGGTGCGTCTGCACGGCTCGCGGTTTTACAACTTCGGTGGACTGGAGACGTTCAAGGCCAAGTTCAACCCCGATGTCTGGGAGCCCATTTACGCGATAGCCGAGGGCAGGAGCTTTCCGCCGGGAGCCCTCTATGCGATCGCCGGGGTGTTCAGCGGCGGGGCGCCGCTGCGAGTTGTCGTCCTCGCCCTGCTTCGGGCTGCGCGCCAGGAAGTGGGCTCGTTCCTGGGACGGTTCACACGGCGCCTGCCTGGGAATCGGTCGGCATCGTTTCGCGAACGGCGCGCATGAACTCCGAAAGCTTGTCCTCGTCGAGCTTCCGTTCGGCGCGAAGTCCGCTGCACGTATCGACACCAAATGGAGACACATGCTGTATCGCCGAGTGGACATTCGCCGGATTGAGATCGCCCGGCTCGACCTCGTCGACCAGCTGGAGCGTGTTTGGTGCCGCAGAAACGCTGTTGCGCGATTATCGGCCCGGCAGTCGTCTGAGAGGTCAGCAGGAAGGTTGCGACTCCCTGCGGAACGGTTGCTGCAATGTCAGCTATTCGTTTCTCGGGGATTGGGCCTGCCCCGCTCGGCATCGCGGATACCAGACCGAAGGCGTCCGCTCCGGCGCGAACCGCCAGGCCAGCCTCTTGCTCATTGGCAATGCAGCAAACCTTCACACGTGTCGGAGACTGGAACATTACCGGCACGGGTGAGGTCAAACGTAAGGGAATTGCATACAAATCCAGAGTCGGGCCGCGCGCGTTCAGCGGCTCCGCACTTCACCCATGTAACGCGCGAGGTCGACTGCTCATGAGACACACCCAGAAGCTCCTGAGCCTAACCGCGGTCATTCTGTTGGCCGCGTGTACGGACAATAGCATCAGCAATCCATTCCAGAATGCCGCCGGCACGTACGATCTGACGGTGTACGCGGGCAGATCGATTCCGGCCACGTACAATATCCCGGCCGGGGACGCGACGTACCCCAACGGCGCGACGTTCGTGGTCACCGACGGCAACCTGGTTCTCAACACCAACGGCACGTTTGTGGAGACGAACAACTACACCACCACGCCCACTGGCGGGTCGGCTCAGCGTTCGTCGTTCGTGAGCTCGGGAACGTGGACCGGCAGCGGCACCAGCATAACGCTGACGGCGCCTCCCCAGAACGGGAACGCCGCCCGGAATATCGCCGGCACCCTCACGTTCGATTCCTCCCGCAACGTCTACGTCCTGGACTACCAGGAGGATAACGGCAGCGGCGGTCTCGATTCGTTCGAGTACCAGAGCCCCCGTTAACCAGCCTCAGCAGCAGCAGTGGAAAGGAGCGCCCTCGTCGGGGCGCTCCTTTTTTGTTATGCTATTTGGGCGTGACACCCATCAAGGCAGCGGATCGTAGGGCACGACAACTCTTACGCGGACGGACACAATGGGAATAGTCGCCTGGATCGTGGTTGGGCTGGTGGCAGGAGTCCTTGCATCGCTGGTGATGGGCGGGACCGGCTACGGCATCGTCGGTGACATCGTCATCGGCATCGTCGGCGCCTTCATCGGGGGCTGGCTCTTCAGCGCTCTCGGTGTCTCTTCGCCGATCGGAGGCATGGGCGGCACGATCTTCGTCGCGTTCATCGGCGCGGTGGTGCTGCTGTTCATACTCCGGCTGATACGCGGCTCCACGCGCAAGGTCTAGCCGCGCCGGCGAGAAGCGTCGGTACCGACGGATCTCGGATCGGTTTAGGTTGCGATGTGTTAAGCTCAACGCTTCGCCTAACCTGAACCGATACCGACGCTGAAGTGAAATTGAAATCTGACCTTGGCCACGGCTCGCGAGTCGAAGGCTCGCTGCCGGTTGCAGCAGGGTTGGCTCCCGAAATAGAGAGCGCCGAGGACGAGTCGCCTGAATCGGGCGCCATCCGGGCGCCACGCGACTATGAAGTGCTGGGCCGCCGCACGGTGTTCATCTCGGCCCTCTCGCTGGTCATCGGCGCCGTTGGCGCCGTCTTCGCGCAGATTTTTCTGCGACTCATCGCCATCGCCACCAACCTCGCTTTCTACGGAAGGTTCGCCGCCACGAGCGTCGAACCGGGCGGGGCCCGCCCCGGCGCATGGGTGGTGCTCCTGGCTCCGATCATCGGCGGGATGATCGTCGGCCTGATGGCGCGCTACGGATCCTCGGCCATTCGCGGCCACGGTATTCCCGAAGTCATGGACCGGGTTCTCCACGGCGAAAGCCGCATACCCGCGCGCGTGATGGTGCTCAAGCCGCTGTCGGCGGCCGTGGCGATCGGGACCGGGGGCCCGTTCGGCGCTGAAGGACCGATCATCGCCACCGGCGGCGCCCTCGGCTCGCTCATCGGCCAGCACCTGCACGTCACGGCCGACGAGCGGAAAACCCTGCTCGCCGCCGGTGCGGCGGCGGGAATGGCGGCGACGTTCGGAAGTCCGGTGTCGGCGGTGCTGCTGGCAGTCGAGCTGCTGCTGTTCGAGTACAGGCCCCGCTCGATCATTCCAGTCTCGCTGGCGTCGGCCGTTGCGGCCAGCGTTCGAGTCATTTTCGTCGGTTCGGCGCCGGTGTTCCCCATCTCCGAGCTGCTCCAGCCGTCCGACTCGGCGCTGGCGTTCTACGTGGTCTTTGGTGCCCTGATGGGAATCGTTGCCGTTGGCATCACCAGGTTCACTTACGGCGTCGAGGACGCGTTCGAGATGCTCGAGCACAGATACCACATCCACTGGATGTGGTGGCCGGCGATTGGCGCGGCGGTCGTTGGCGTTCTCGGCGTGATCGAGCCGCGGATACTGGGGGTAGGCTACTCCAACATCGTCGGAGCATTGTCCGGGAGCATCGTCGGCCGAGCTCTGATCATTCTGGTGCTCCTCAAGTTCATCGCCTGGTCGGTGTATCTGGCGAGCGGAACGTCGGGAGGAGTTCTCGCCCCGCTCTTTACGATCGGCAGCGGAATCGGTGGATGGGTGGGAGCCATCGTCGCCGCGGCCGCTCCATCTCTCGGAGTCGATGCGCGAATCGCGGCCCTGGTCGGAATGGCGGCGATCTTTGCCGGTTCGACCCACGCTCTTCTTACCGCGATCGTGTTTGCGTTCGAGACGACGCGACAACCGGTTGGACTCCTGCCGCTCCTGCTCGGGTGCGCGACGGCGTATCTGGTCTCGCTGCTGTTCCACCGGAACTCGCTGTTGACGGAAAAGCTGGCCCGCCGCGAAGGATCGATCAGGACGGAGTACGAGGTCGATCACCTTTCGCACGTGCAGGTGAAAAATGCTGCCACTCGCGACGTCATCTCGCTCCGCGCCGACCAGACGCTCGGAGAGGCCCGCAGCTGGCTGGCAAAGCCCGATGGCGGATCCTCGACGCACCAGGGATTTCCGGTGCTCGACGAGCACTCGCTGCTGATGGGCGTGGTAACGCGCCGGGAGCTGCTGGACCCCTCATACGCCGACGACGAGTACGTCGCGGAGACGATCAAGCGGGCTCCGGCGGTCGCGTATGAGGACAGTACGCTGCGGGAAGCCGCAGATCACATGATCATCGAGGGGGTTGGCCGACTGCCGGTGGTGCGCCGGGACAATCCCCGCCAGGTCGTGGGCATCATTTCGCGGAGCGACCTGCTCGCCGCCCACGCTCCACGGCTTTCGGCGGCGCGGGACGCCAAAGTAACCGCCCAATGGCGCTGAGCCGACAGGTTCCCGCACCGGCCGGCTATTCCGGCACTCCGCTTGTCGCCAAGCTGGGCATGAAGCCCGGAGCGAAGCTGCAGCTCGTGTCCGCGCCTGCCAGTCTTCCGCGGCTGCTCGGTCCGCTGCCGACCGGCACCCGCAATGTTTCGCGCGGTCCGCTCGACTTCGCGATGGTTTTCGTGAAAAAGAAAGCGGAGCTCGAGAAGCAGTTCGCGAAGCTGCGCGACCGACTCGAACCGAACGGAATGCTTTGGGTGTCGTGGCCGAAGAAATCCTCTGGTGTCGCTACCGACCTGACCGAAGACGTGATCCGGCGCATCGGGCTCGCTGCCGGCCTCGTCGATGTGAAGGTCTGCGCGGTGGACGAGACGTGGTCGGGCCTCAAGTTCGTGCGAAGGCTCAAGGATCGCTGACATCGCCCGAGACCATCGCCGCGAATTAACTTCCGTCGGATGAGAGTTAGCGGAGCGCAACGCTGAGGGCCGTCGACGCCATTCTGCGCGGCCTCGTCGATTATGCCGGCCTGTTCCCGCCCGCCGGCGAAGGCATGCGGCGCGCGCTGGAGAATTACGCGAGCTACAGGAAGAGCGGTGACCGCGCGGCACTCGGCCGATTCATCGTCCCGGTCGGCCGGCTCGAAGAGCTGGAGAGGGAGGCGGAGGGTTTGTTCGGGGGCGAGCTGTGGCGCCTGAGTGCCCTCGTTGCCGGTGACGTGGCGGACAGTGTCGAGGAAATCTTGGACTTCAATCGTCGCCACCGCACGGAGGCGATCGTCGATGTGGCGGAGCTCAAGGCATCCGGCGAGGCGGAGATCGATAACCAGTCGCGCGTCGTTCCCGCTTCGCTCACCCGATATTTCGAGATTCCGCTGACGGGAAACGTCGAAAAGCTGATCGGTTCGATTCGCGTAGCCGGCTGCCGCGCAAAGGTGCGCACCGGCGGAGTCACACCCGATGCGTTTCCACCGCCGGCGGCCGTGATCGGGTTCATCGGTGCGTGTTGGCGCGCCGGCGTTCCGTTCAAGGCCACCGCCGGACTCCACCACCCGCTGCGCGGCGAATTCCGCCTTACTTATGAATCGGGCAGCCCGACCGGGCTGATGTACGGGTGGCTCAACGTCTTTTACGCGGCCGCGCTGCTGACGAGGGGTGAATCGGAGCCACGAGCGCAAGCAGCGCTGGAGGAGCGCGACGCGGCTGCGTTCGTGTTCGAGGACGACGCCATCGTGTGGCGGGGCCACCGGGTGACCACATCACAGCTCGAGGCGTCCCGGGCATTTGCAATTTCGTTCGGGTCGTGTTCCTTTCGTGAGCCCATCGACGAGCTAGCTCTGCTGACCAGAACCGCCACGCCCGCCGGCCCGTGAACGAAACGCACAATCCGAGTCTGACTTCGTGGATCGAGTCCGCGAATTCGCCAGACAGCGATTTCCCGATCCAAAACCTTCCCTTCGGAGTTTTCTCGCGAAAGGGCGATGCGGAGCGGCGGGTCGGTGTGGCGATCGGCGATCAAATCGTGGACATCGGGGAATCCCTGAGCGCCAACCTGTGGAACGGCGCCGCGCGGGATGTGGCCCGCTGGTGCGATCGCCCCACCCTCAACGAGCTGATGCAGGCGCCCCGGGAGGCGTTGTCGGAATTTCGCGCGCGACTGAGTCAGCTTCTCTCCGGTACGCCAGGCGACGACAGCGTGATCAACCCGCTTCCGCCCGGGGCTTTGGTGCCGATGGCCGAGGCCGAGCTGTTTCCCCCCGCACAGATAGGCGACTACACAGACTTCTACGCTTCGGTCTATCACGCCGCCAACGTCGGGAAGCTCTTCCGCCCGGACGCGCCGCTGCTTCCCAACTACAAGCACGTGCCGATCGGTTATCATGGTCGCGCGTCGTCGATCGTGATGAGCGGTCGCGAGATCACGCGTCCCAGGGGACAGTTTCTTCCCAGCGGATCTTCGGCCCCGACCTTCGGGCCAACCGAGATGCTCGACTACGAAGCCGAGGTCGGGTTTTTTGTCGGACGCGGGAACGAGCTGGGCGCCCCGATTCCTATCGCGGAGGCGGAAGACCACATCTTCGGGATCTGTCTCGTCAACGACTGGTCGGCGCGGGACATTCAAGCGTGGGAATATCAGCCACTGGGACCGTTCCTGGGCAAGAGCTTCGCGACCACGATCTCACCCTGGGTCGTCACCTGGGAAGCGCTGGAGCCGTACCGCGTTCCGGCTTTCTTCCGGCCGCCAAGCGATCCGCGTCCGCTGCCGTATCTGTCGTCGGATAAGGATCGCAACGAAGGCGGCCTCGACCTCACCATCGAGGTCTACATCCGGTCGATGCTGATGCGGGAGGGAAGGCTGAGGCCGACGCGCCTGAGCGCCGCGTCGCTGGCCGACATGTACTGGACTCCGGCGCAGATGCTGACGCATCATGCCAGCAACGGCTGCAACCTCCGTCCGGGAGATCTGTTCGCCAGCGGAACGGTATCGGGACCCGAGGCCGGATCACAGGGTTGCCTCCTCGAGCTGACGCGCCGGGGAGCGGAGCCGATCTCCCTGCCAACCGGCGAAGAGCGAAAGTTCCTGCACGATGGTGACGAGATAATCATGCGCGCCTGGTTTCAGCGCGAAGGCGCGGCCCGCATCGGGCTCGGCGAGTGCTCTGGCCTCATAGTAGCATCTCGCAGATCCTGACCCCAACCAAAATCGCTTTCAGATGTCAGAGAATGGGCGCGAGCCCTTATATGTCGTTCGGCAGTCCGAAATCCACGGCCGCGGCGTGTTTGCCGCGCGGCGCATCCGGAAAGGCACCCGCATCGTCGAATACCAGGGCGAGCGCATCGATAACGATGAGGCCGATCGCCGCTACGACGACACGAAGATGAAGAGGCATCACACGTTCCTGTTCACCCTGAACCGGAACACCGTCATCGACGGCGCCATATCGGCCGGCGGCGGGGATGCCAGCTTCATCAACCACTCGTGCGATCCAAACTGTGAAGCGATCATCACGGGGGGCAAGATCCACATTCACGCCCGGCGCACCATCGAGCCCGGCGAAGAGCTCGCCTACGACTACCAGTACGAGCGCACCGGCGAGAACGACGACGAGCTGGAGAAGTTCTACTACTGCAGGTGCGGCGCGGCCAATTGTCGGGGCAGCATCATGAAAGCGGTCAAGAAAAAGAAGGCGCGCCGCAGCCTGTGAGCCGCCGGTCGGACTGGACTTAGGGCCCGCTCATCCGTTATGGTGAGAACGTCCAACAAAAACTGGAGTATCTGCATGCGTCTCGTTTTACGCGCGCTCGCGCTCACCTTCGGGCTCGCTGCCACCGCTACGGCCCAGAACGCCGTTCCGATGCAGACCAAGCCTCTCGATCCCGCCAACCTGGATCGCTCGGTTTCGGCCTGCAGCGACTTCTACCAGTTCGCCAACGGCGGCTGGGTGAAGAGCCATCCCGTCCCGCCGGCGTACTCCGTCTGGGGGAGCTTTACCGAGCTGCAGGAGAACAATCAGAGCAATCTGTTGACGATTCTCCGAAAAGCATCCGCCAGTGGGAATGCGCAAGCCAGCGCCGACCTGCGCAAGCTCGGCACCTACTACACGTCGTGCATGGATTCGGCGGGCGCGGAGCGCGCCGGGTATCAACCCATAGCGTCGGAGCTGCAGCGAGTGTCGGCGATCAGCAACAGGGCTCAGCTGGAGACCGAGATTGCCCGCCTCCACAGCCGCGGCGTTCCGGCGCTGTTCGGATTCGGCGCCCAGCAGGATGCCAAGAACAGCTCTGAAGTGATCGCCGGAATTCGGCAGGGGGGACTGTCGCTGCCCGATCGCGACTACTACCTGAACGCCGACAAGCGCTACG
>DASXGU010000163.1:0-9919 GCA_036488915.1 Gemmatimonadaceae bacterium
GGTGACCAGGCCAGCGCCGCGCGGACGTGCGGGTAGCGGTTCGCCACGATGTCCATCCCGATGCCGCTGCCGCAAAGAAGGATTCCGCGCTTCACTTCGCCGTCCGAGACCTCCTTCGCCAGAGGGTGGGCGTAGTCGGGATAATCGTCGGGCTTGCTGGCGTCATTACCGCCAAGATCGTCGGGATTGTAGCCGAGCTGTTTCAGCTCGGCGACGAGACGGCTTTTCATCTCGACACCAGCGTGGTCCGACGCTATGGGGATTGTCTCGGTCACTTCGCCTCCGCGAGCCTCTGTTCCGCCAGCCGATCCGCAGCTTCGTACGTTGGAATATGCTTCGCCTCGGCGATGTCGAACACCTTCAGGATGGTGTCGTAGATGTCGTCGGCCTTGTCGAGCGCCCGCTGGGCGTCCCAGCCGGCGACCTCGCCGTAGACGTTTATCACCCCTCCGGCGTTGGCGACATAGTCCGGCGCGTAGAGAATGCCGCAGCGCTGGAGCTCGTCGCCGTGGCGCTCCTCGAGCAGCTGATTGTTGGCGCCGCCGGCAACGATCTGGACCTTGAGTCTGGGAATCGTGTTGTCGTTAATGATCCCTCCCAGCGCGCACGGCGAGAAGATGTCGGCGTCGGCCGAAAAGATCGCATCTCCTTCGACGATTTCCGCGCCGGTGAGCTTCGCCGCGCGCGCCACCTTGACGGGATCGATATCCGAGACTATCAGCTTCGCCCCCGCCTGGTGCAGTTCCCTGGCGAGGTAGGTTCCGACGCTGCCGCAGCCCTGGATGGCCACGGTCTTCCCCTCGAGGCTGTCGCTTCCCCACTTGCGATTGGCCGACGCCTGAACCGCCCGGAAGACTCCATGAGCCGTCACGGGCGACGGGTCGCCCGACTTGCCGGCCAGCCCGGCGACGTGGCCGGTCTCCATGTGCACGTAGTCCATGTCCTTGGTGCTGGTACCGACATCCTCAGCGGTGATGTAACGCCCGCCGAGGCTCTCTACAAAACGGCCGTGAGCACGGAAGATAGCTTCACGGTCCCTGGTCTTGTTGTCGCCGATGATGATCGACTTGCCACCGCCGAGATGCAGGCCGGCGACGGCGTTCTTGTAGGTCATGCCGCGCGAGAGTCGAAGCGCGTCGGTGATCGCCTCTTCGTCGGTGGCGTACTGCCAGAACCTCGTGCCCCCGAGGGCGGGGCCGAGTCTGGTGCTGTGGACGGCGAGAATGCCCCTGTAGCCAACTGAGGGATCGCTGCACATAACGACCTCCTCGTGTCCCATCTCGGCAAGTGTATCGAACAGCTTCATTTCGGTTGATCCAGAAAAAGTTATGACTGGCCGTACAGAGCACGCGCGATCACGATTCTCTGGATCTCGGAAGTGCCCTCGTAAATCTCGGTAACCTTGGCATCGCGCATGAGTCGCTCCACCGGATAGTCCTTGACGTAGCCGTATCCGCCGAAGATCTGCACCGCCTGCGTCGTTACCCACATCGCCGTCTCGCTGGCCATCAGCTTGGCCATCGAGCTGAACTGGCGAATGCTCTGACCGCGATCCTTCGCGGCGGCCGCCGCGTGCAGCAGCGCACGCGAGCCCGACACCCTCATCGCCATGTCGGCCAGCTTGAACTGTATTGCCTCGAACTCCTTGATCGCCTTGCCGAACTGCTTCCTCTCGGCGGCGTAGGCGACCGAATGCTCGAGCGCGGCTCGCGCGATTCCGATCGCCTGTGCTGCAATTCCCAGGCGACCATTGTCTAGCGACTGCATCGCGTAGACGAAGCCCTGGGTCTCGTCTCCCAGCAGGTTTTCCGCGGGCACGCGAAGATTGTCGAAGTTTAGCTGGACGGTCGGCGATGCGCGGAGGCCCAGCTTGTCTTCCTTCTTGCCGACCTTGAAGCCGGGCAGATCAGGAGTGACGATGAATGCTCCGATTCCGCGCGCTCCGCGACGGGCGCCCGCGGTATCGGTGCGCGCCATGGCGATGATGGCGCCGGCGGTGTTTCCATTCGTCACCCAGCTCTTGGTGCCGTTGAGAACCCAGCTTTTGCCGTCCTTCACTGCCTGGGTGGTGAGCGCCGATGCATCGGAGCCGGCGTCGGGCTCCGAGAGAGCGAATGCGCCGAGTATCTCGCCGCGCGCCATTTTTCTCAGGAAGCGGTCCTTCTGGGCGTCGCTGCCGTAGCGAAGAAGCATCTGCGTCGGCAGCGAGTTGTGCACGCTCATCAGCACTGCGACCGATGCATCGGCGGCGGCAATTTCCTCGAGGGCGATGAGATACGTGCCGGTATCTGTGCCGAGACCGTCGTACTGCTCTGGCAGCATCATGCCGAGAAACCCGAGCTCGCCAAGCTTGCCGACGAGCGACGGTTCGAAGTACGCCTTCTGGTCCCACTCCGCAGCGTACGGGGTGATTTCGGCGCGGGCAAACTCACGCGCCAGCTTCTGTACTTCGGTCTGCTCTTCGGTGAGCGGGTGAAGGGCCCAGGACACTTTCTACTTACTATAGGTATAGAAGCCGCGACCGCTCTTCCTGCCCAGCCAGCCGGCGGCGACGTACTTCCTGAGGAGGGGACACGGACGGTACTTCGGGTCGCCGAGACCATCGCGCAGCACTTCGAGAATGGCGACGCACGTATCGAGACCGATGAGATCGGCGAGCGCGAGCGGACCCATCGGATGATTCATTCCAAGCGTCATGACCTGATCGATCGCCTCGGGCGCGGCGACGCCTTCCATCAGGCAGTAAGCGGCCTCGTTGATCATCGGCATCAGCACCCGATTGGAGACGAAGCCCGGATAGTCGTTGACCTCGACGGGCGTCTTGCCGAGTTTGCGCGCGAGCCCGACGACGTAGCCGGTGGTTTCATCGGACGTCGCCAGTCCACGAATGATCTCGACCAGCTTCATCACTGGAACCGGATTCATGAAGTGCATGCCGATGACTTTTTCCGGTCGCGCGGTGTGGCGAGCGATCTCGGTGATGGAGATCGAGCTCGTATTGCTGGCGAGCACTGCGCCGGGCAAGGCGATGCGATCCAGATCCCCGAAAATCTTGAACTTCAGGCCGCGGTCTTCCGTGGCCGCCTCGACGACGAGGTTGGCCGCGCTCGCGGCGGCGATGTCGGGATTCAGCTCGATCCGCGACAGAATTTTTTCCTGATCATCGGGCACGATGCTTCCCTTCTTGACCTGCCGCTCGAGATTTTTCGCAATCGCGGAGCGTCCCTTCTCGAGCGCCGCCCGCGAAACGTCGATCATGCTCACCGGAAATCCGGATTGCGCGAACACGTGCGCGATCCCGTTGCCCATCTGTCCTGCGCCAACAACCGCGACGCGGTCGGTCATCCTCTCGACTCCATGCGGCGCAGATAGCGCCCGTACAGGTAAAAGATCGCCACGAACATGACTATGACGGCGGCGAATCCGCCTTCAGGTCCCCACGATCCCCCAGTGAGCCAGTCGGGGCCGGTTTCGACCGTGCGATAGTCCGGATCCCTGGCCGGCAGCCCGCTCACCGAGATGTGCAGAGCGCCGGCCATAACCCAGTTCCAGGCGAAGTGCGCCGCGCCCGCCGCGTAGAGACTGCGCGTGGCCAGGAGGATGGCCCCGAGAAAGAATCCAGCGACGATGACGGCAAGAACAGCTTCGGCGTCCACTCCCGGATTTCCAAGGTGGAGCAGACCGAACAGGATGCTTGTCACGATCAACGACATCTTCCAGCCGGCGACCCGCTTCAATACCGCGAACGGATAACCGCGTATGAACAGCTCCTCGAAGAACGCGGCGGGCAGGAGTATCAGCGCGTATCTGCCCGCGGTTGCGAGCGAGCTGCCCGGAAGAGTCGGAACGATCTGCAGCATGTGCATGGACAACAGGGCGAGGCTCGCCAACCCGATCGTGGCGGCGCCGAGCGCGGCGCCCCGCGCCAGAACGATCGGCCGCGCGGCTGTCGCATCGAGGTAGACGGCACTCCAGCTCCAGCCCTGGACGCGCACCATCACGTAAGTGGCGACGACGGCGCCGGCGAGCAGGGTCCATGGGTCGAGGATTTCCTGGGCGCTCGCCGTCTGCAGGCCGGGGACGAAATTCAGCACCCACCTGACGATCACCATTGCCGCAAACATCACCAGAAAAAAGGCGACGATGGATGCCGCCTGAACCGCCCGCTCTTTGAATCCGGATCGCGCCGGCGGCCGGGTCGCGGTCAAGCGCTAGTTCGCGCGCTCGACGCTCAGGGCCACGGCGTCGCCGCCACCCAGGCAGAGAGTCGCCAGCCCTTTTTTTGCGCCGCGCTCCTTCATCGCGTAAAGGAGCGTAGTCAGAACACGCGCGCCGCTGGCGCCGATCGGGTGTCCGAGCGCGATCGCCCCGCCGTTGACGTTGACGCGGCTCCAGTCCCAGCCGAGCTCTTCGCCGTCGGCGATCGCCTGCGACGCGAACGCTTCGTTCGCTTCGATCAGATCGTAGTCGCTGATCTTGTCGCCGGTCTTCTTCATCAGATTGCGAACCGCCTTGATCGGGGCGAAGAAGAGATCCTCGGGCTTCGTCGCGCCGGTGGCGTAGCCCGTTATGCGGCCGAGAATCTCCAGGTTGTGTGACTCGGCATAGGCTTCAGAAACGACGACGAGCGCTGCGGCGCCATCGTTCAGACTCGATGCGTTGCCGGCCGTGACGGTGAGATCGTCGTTGCTGCCGTTCTTGCCCGGAAAAGCAAGGCGGAGCTTCGCGAGGGTCTCGGCGGTTGTGTCCTTGCGGGGGCCTTCATCCGTGTCGATCGTAGTCGGCCCTTTCTTGCCCGGGATCTGCACCGCCGCGATCTCATTCTTGAACTTCCCCGCTTCCATGGCGCTGACGGCCTTTCGATGTGAAGCCGCCGCGAACTCGTCCTGGTCCTCGCGAGTGACGCCGGCCTTCTTCGCCGTGTACTCGGCGTGGCCGCCCATGTGCACGTCACACGACGCGCACCACAGCCCGTCCTTGATCATGCCATCGACCATCTTCTGGTCGCCGAGCTTGACGCCGTTGCGCATGCCGTAGACGTAGTACGGAGCGTTTGACATCGATTCCTGACCGCCCGCGACGATCACCTGTGCATCGCCGGCTTTGATCGCCTGAGACGCCAGCATGACCGCCTTGAGTCCAGAGCCGCAAACCTTGTTGACCGTGACGGCCGACACCGTCGGAGGAAGTCCGGCCTTGAGCGCCGCCTGGCGGGCGGGCGCCTGACCGGTGCCGCCCTGCAGGACGTGTCCCATGATCACTTCCTGGACGTCGTCGGCGGCTACGCGGGAGCGCTTGAGGGCTTCGCGAATGGCGATTCCACCGAGCTCGGGCGCGGAAAGCGGCGACAGCGCGCCGAGGAACTTCCCGATCGGCGTGCGAGCGGCGCCGACGATGACTGGTGTGCGGGATTTATCGGACATTGTGTGCTTGGCCTGACCGGCTGTAGTGGAGCAATCGTGCGTGACCGCAATTTAACGCCTCGCATAAGGCACTTGAAGCGACTACGATTCAGAAGAGGGTCACGGCAACCGACAGAGGGCTGAGATGCGTTCAGGACTTTCCCAGGCTTTGATGGGCGTAGGCGGGATTCTTTTGTCTTTCAGCTTTACGATCATCGTCATCGGCCTTTTCGCGCGGATGAACACCAACACCCAGTGGGAGATGCACGCGATAACCAGGACGGCGACGCTGATGGTCGCCATCGGCGGCGCGATGTTCGTCGGCGGATACCTGCTGTCGCGTATCGGCCGCGAGCGCGGCGACTACTCGGGTCCGGAGCGGGTCAGCTCCTGATCGTCCGCGACCCCGGATCCCAGGTGACCGACGTTTTTCTGAAGTAGGATTCGTTGGCCATGTGACACGCCAGCGCGGCGTTGTGGCCAAAGACGACATCCTCCACCACCGGGCGGCGCGTGCGCACCGCGTCGAAATAATTCGCCAGGTGCGGCCTGAGATCGTCGAAGTCCGCCATTCGATACGTCATCGACTCCTGGGGCGGAAGCTTGGCCAGCTTTTCGTCGTTCTCCGCGTGCCAGCGCTTCAGATACTCCTCCCTCATCGCGCGCGGAAAGCTCCCCGTGTAATAGCTCGGATAGGTGTCGATTCCGAGCTGCGGCGTGAAGGTCACTGAAGATCCGGTCACCTCGAGCAGTCCCCTCGAGCCCTGAATCCGGTAGGTCTCGGGCATCTCACACGCCAGGTTCAATCGCATGTACACGGGCAGATCGCCAAAGTAGTAAACGACGCCGTGGACGTCGGGCATGTTGCGCCCATCCTTCCAGTGGCGGATCCCGCCTACGGCGGCCGCCTGTTTCGGGGGCTCGTTGATGCCGAGCATGAACATCATGCCGCTGACGAGGTGAACGAGGAGATCACCCGCGACGCCGGTGCCGTATTCCTTCCAGCAGCGCCACCGCGCGAAGATGAGCGGATTGAACGGCACCTTTGGCGTAACGTCTCCCTGCCAGGTGTCCCAATCGAGATTCTGCGGCGAGAGATCGAAGGGCGGGGGATACTGCCAGGCTCCGGTGGGATCGTTGCGCCCGAGCCAGCCTTCGACGAGCATGAGATCGCCGAGCAGGCCCTGGGCGATGATGTCCTTCGCTTTGGCGCACACCTGCGAGCTGACCCTCTGCGAGCCGATCTGGACGATGCGATTTGTTTTCCTGGCGGCGTCGACCATCGCCACTCCGTCGGCGGCGGTGTGGGACATCGGCTTCTCGCAGTAGATGTCCTTGCCGGCGTTGACCGAGTCGATCACCACCTGACGGTGCCAATGATCGGGCACCGCCGCGACGATGCAATCGATGTCCTTGTTGTCGAGCAGCTCGCGATACCGCCGCGTCACTGGTAGATCGGGCCGCACCATCTCCCGGGCCAGCGTGTGCCTGCCGTCATAGAGGTCCGCGGCGGCCGCGCACTGGACTCCTGGAATCTCGATCGCCGTGCCGAGCAGCCCCGAGCCTTCCATGCCGACGCCGATTATGCCGAATCTCACCGTGTCGCTCGGCGCCACTCGCTTCTTCGAGGTCTCGGGCTCGGCGGCGAGAAGGATTTCCTTTGCGGCCATCGTTCCTCCGGCCACCGCTGCGCTCACTCCGAGAAACTCACGTCGCGAATAGCTGCTCTTGCTCATGGCGGCTCCTGGCAGGTGTGGACTGGCTGACCGTCAACTTGCTGGATGCTCGGGACCGGGAATATCGTATCTGGTCGGCTTCACCGATAGAACGCTCACCGCTCCTACAACCGGGGTATCGAATGAACAGGCGCAAATTTCTGGCGGCGCTCGGAGTTGCCGCAGTGGCACCACAATTCGGATGCGCGTCCAGCGGCGCGGGGGCCGTGCGGGGAACGCGCCGGCTCAAGCGCGTCGGAATCCAGCTCTACACTCTGCGCGACGATGCGCGACGCGATCTGGAAGGAACGCTGGTCAACATCGCCCGCACCGGATACAAGGAAGTCGAGCTGCTGGGATCGATGAACAACTTCGGGATGCCCCCGGATCGTCTGCGGGCGATCCTCGATAGGAACGGTCTCACCGCGCCATCGACGCACATCGAAGCCAACGCCTTCGACGACCTCAATCGCTACATCGACGCCGGCAAAATTCTCGGACACCAGTATCTGATCGTGGCCAGTCTGCCCGACGGCGAAAAGCTCGGGCCCGACGACTACCGCCGCTGGGCGGATCGCTTCAACGAAGCGGGTGCCCGCGCCCTGCGGAGCGGAATGCGAATCGGCTTCCACGACGAAGCGTGGGATTTTCGCAAGGTAAACGGCGAGGTGGTCTACGATGTCTTCGCGCAGCGGACCGATCCGGCGACGGTCTGGCTCGAGCTCGACACCGGCAACGCGGCCATCGGCGGCGCAGATCCTCTCGAATACATGAAACGGTACGGCAGCCGATACTGGCTCTTCCACATCAAGGACGCGCCCGCCATTGGTGCCGATCACGACGTCGAGCTCGGGAAAGGAATCATAGATTTCCGGCGCCTGTTCTCGATGATCGACAACATCGATCAGAAACATCTCTACGTCGAACAGGAAGTCTATCCGGGCGCACCGATAGACAGCGTGCGACGCGACTACGCCTACATCTCTACGCTCGAGTTCTAGACCGCGAACCGGTCGAGCCGGAAAGGGCTCAGATCGAACTTCGTCCGGCGGTCGGTGAGCAGCTCCGCCTGCAGCTCACCGACCACGCTCGCGAACTTGAAGCCGTGGCCCGAGCATGGGCTCGAGATCAGCACGTTCGCTTTGGCCGGATGCCAGTCGATGATGAAGTCGTGATCGGGAGTGTTGGTGAAAACGCAGGTGCCACTCTCGCGCACCGCAGCGGCAGACAAGCCGGGCAGCACCGGACGCAGCGCGGCACGCAACGGCTCGATCTCATCATCATCGACTGCCCTCCTGACTTCCTCGGGTCGACGCGCCAGCTCGCCTGAGTGCATCACCGACGCCTTCACCCCCTTTCTAAGCCGCGGGAAGCCGTAACAGATGTGCCCCGGTTTGTACTCGTAAGCATAGATCGGAAAGCGATCGGGCTCGTAGGCACTCTCGCCAGTGGGCTCCAGCCAGAAGATCGATTGGCGCTCGACGACGAGCGGGAGTCCCAGTTCTCTGAGCAGGCTGGCGTTCCACCCCCCGGCCGTCAGCGCCAGGGTCGCAGCCGAATAGGGTCCCGTGGACGTTCGCACCGTAACGCCGTCGGCACTCGCGGCCCACTCGAGGACCGGGTCGGCAAAGCGCACCGTCGCCCCGTTCGCCACCGCAGCGTCGATGTGCGCGCGGTTGCACGCGTCGGCGTCGAGATAGCCTGCGCGCGGATCGTAGACGGCGACCAGTGCCGACTCCAGCTCGAAGGCTGGAAAACGCCGGCCTACCTCTTCTGCGCTCAGAATTTCATGAGGCAGGTCGTATTCACGGGCGCTTCGAAGGGTGCCCGTTATCACGTATCCATCCCGCGGACCGATCATCAGGCCGCCATTCATGGTCATCAAGCTCCGGCCGGCGGCTTTCTCGAGCTCGCGCCACAGCTCGTGCGCCCGGCGCACGAGCGGCACGTAGAGGGGATGCTCGAAATAGGTTTCGCGGATTATCCTGCTTTCGCCGTGGGAGGAGCCGAGTGTGTGCCCCTGCTCGTACTGCTCGAGTCCCAGTACCCGGACGCCCCGCCGCGCGAGGTGAAAGAGCGTGGCGCTGCCGACCGCTCCAAGCCCCAGCACTATGGCGTCGTAGCTGCGCGTCGCGCTCACCGTTTCGCTATGTTGAGACAGCTCATAGAAACCTCGGCAACAGCGTCTCGTAAGTAGATGATGAATGCTGAGAACTTCTCATTGAGGCGGCAATGGATCCAGAAGTAGCGAATTTCGGAATTGTGGCGGTTATCATCGTCGTGATGGTCGCCGCCCTCTCGCGGGTGACAATCAGCCTCGTCCGCGGACTGGCCAGGAAGTCCCCCGCCTCGGAGCTGCCGAACGCTCGTCAGATGGAGCAGCGCTTCGACCAGCTGCAGCAATCGGTTGACGCCATCGCGGTCGAAGTCGAGCGCATCGCCGAGGCCCAGCGATTTTCCGCCAAGCTGCTGGCGGAGAAAAACGAGTCCATCCCACGTTGATCGGGTCGCTTTTCAGCCGCTGGCGCCCACGACATCTCCTTCTTTCGTGGCTCGCCTACTGGATCGTCCTGGTCGTGGTGAAGCTAGGCCCCGCCCTGCTCGCCGCCTGGCAGCTTTCCCGCCGGACTGCACACGGCAACGCTGGGGTGAGCGTTACAAATGGCATCATCAGCGCGAGTATCTCGGAATCCGGGCGCACCATCTGGTCCGGCTCAACCTCATTCACCCAGCTGACGCTGCTGGTCGCGCTTCCGCCGCTCTTGATCTGGGCAGTGTGGCTGCTTAGCTCATCTCGCACGG
>DASXGU010000252.1:0-29152 GCA_036488915.1 Gemmatimonadaceae bacterium
TTTTGTTTTCTTCCAGTTAAAGGGGTACGTATCCAGGACACCACCAAGCGCGTACGCGTCAACAAACAGATCCGCATCAGTCCCATCCGGGTCATCGCTGCCGATGGAGCGCAGCTCGGAATCATGGACGTGGATGCTGCGTTGGCGCAGGCAGTGGAGCAGGGATTGGATCTGGTTGAAGTCGCACCAATGGCAAGGCCGCCCGTCGCCCGCATCATGGATTACGGGAAGTTCAAGTTCGAGCAGGCCAAGATGGCTCGGCAGGCAAAGAAGAAACAGCACGTCATCCATCTGAAGGAAGTGAAGTACCGGCCCGGCATCGAAGAGCACGACTTCATGACCAAGACCCGTCACGCGCGGGAGTTCCTGCAGGAAGGAAACAAAGTGAAGGTGACGCTGATGTTCCGCGGCAGGCAGATCGCCCACCCGGAGCTCGGCCGTCAGGTGGTGAATCGGGTCGCCGAAGAGCTGGCCGACGTGGCGAAGATCGAAAGCGATCCGAAGTTCGAGGGAAAGTTCATGACCATGATCCTCGCGCCGAAGTAGCTGGAAGCGGGAAGCGGGACATCATCTACTCGCCGTCTTCGCGACGCGAGATTGACATAAAGGAAATGCCATGCCGAAAATGAAGTCGCACAAGGGCGCCAGAAAGCGCTTCAAGATCACCGGATCGGGGAAGGTGAAGCGCAATCGAGCGTTCCACAGCCACATCCTCACCAAGAAGTCGTCGAAGAGAAAGCGCCGTCTCCGTCAGGACACGACCATCCACACCTCCGGCGAAGCCAAGAACATCAAGCGTCTGCTACAGGCGTAGGGGAATAGACAATGCCACGCGTTAGATCGAACGTCGCGCGCTTGAAGCGCAAGAAGCAGATAATGAAGGCGGGCCGCGGCGCCTTTGGCGCCCGCAGCAAGCTCTGGAAGGCAACTAAGGAAAACGTCGAGCGCGGCTGGAAGTACGCGTACCGCGATCGCAAGAACAAGAAGCGCGATTTCCGCAAGCTCTGGATCATCCGCATCAACGCGGGTGCGCACCAGAACGGAATGTCCTACTCGGTCTTCATGAGCGGCCTGAAAAAGGCGGGCATCGAGATCGATCGCAAGATCCTGTCGGACATCGCCGTCAACGACTCTGCCGCGTTTACCGCTCTCGCCGAAAGGGCGAGATCCGCATTAGACGCCGCGTAATAGTCGCGCAAGGATTTCAAAAGGACTCTACCGGCGCTAATGTCATTTTAGCCGCGGTGGAGTCCTTTTGCTTTTGCCGCGCTCACCCGAACCCTGACTCGTGACGCTCTCTGAATTTCAGCAGCTCGTGACGATGCTCGCGGCCGACGGCGAGAAGCTCATCGACGCCGCCACCACGGCCGCGCTCCTCGAGGAGGCACGCACGTCGCTGCTGGGAAGAAAATCCGGGCGCCTCCCGGAGCTCTTCAAGCAGCTGCCGACGCTCGCGCCCGGCGAGCTGCGCGAAGCGGGTTCGTTGATCAACGCGGTGAAGGCGAAGTTCGAGACGCACCTGGACGAAAGACGACGCCAGCTCGACGCGGCGAGCTCCTCGAAGCGCTCCGTCGATCTCACCATGCCGGCGCGGCGTCAATGGCTGGGATCGAAGCACCCCGTGACGCTCGTCATCGAGGAGATCGAGGACATCTTCCGCGAGCTGGGTTTCACCATCGCGCTCGGCCCGGAAGCAGAGACGGAGTGGTACAACTTCACCGCGCTCAATTTCCCGCCGGACCACCCCGCGCTCGATCTGCACGACACGCTCTACCTCGGCGAGAACGTGATGCTCCGCACCCACACTTCGCCGGTGCAGATCAGAACGATGCAGCAGTTCAAGCCGCCGATCAGGATTCTGAGCCCTGGCAATGCCTACCGGCGCGACTTCTTCGATGCGTCGCACGCCCCGATGTTCGCGCAGATCGAGGGTCTGGCGATCGACGAAGGTGTCAGCTTCGTCGATCTCAAGGCCACCCTGACTCACTTCGCGAACCGGTTCTTCGGCAAGACGAAAACGCGCTTCAGGCCCAGCTACTTCCCGTTCACCGAGCCTTCGGCCGAGATGGATGTCGAGTGCCAGCTCTGTCACGGGTCGGGATGCCCCAGCTGCAAGGGGACCGGCTGGATGGAAATTCTCGGCTCGGGCATGGTGCACCCGTCGGTGCTGACTGCCGCGGACCTCGATGCGGACCGTTACACCGGCTGGGCTTTTGGAATGGGCCCGGCGCGAATCGCCATGCTGCGCTACGACATCCCGGACATTCGGATTCTTTACGACTCCGACGTCAGGTTCCTCTACCAGATCTCCAGATGAACGCGTCGTACGAGTGGCTGCGCGCGTTCGTGCCGTTCAGGCTGAGCCCCGCCGAGCTGCGCGATCTGCTCACTTCCCGCTGCGCGACGGTGGACGACGTGGTCTCGCTGCGCGACGACCTGCGCGATGTCGTGATCGGACGCGTCGTCCAGGCGGCGCGTCATCCCAATTCCGATCACCTCTGGGTGACGAAAGTCGATGCGGGCGGCACTGCGCCCTTCGACGTGGTGTGCGGCGCGGAGAACGTCGCCGTCGACACGCTTTATCCGTTCGCGCCGGTGGGTGCCGTGCTCCCCGGCGGAATGAAGATCGAGAAGCGAAAGATTCGCGGTGAGACTTCGGAAGGGATGCTGTGCTCGGCTCGTGAGCTCGGGCTCGGACAGGACCACGCCGGCATCATGGCCCTGTCGATCGACGCGAGGCCAGGCACCAGCTTCCTCGACGCGATGCCGGTGGGTGACACCCGGTTGGTGATCGATGTGCTGCCCAACCGGCCCGATCTCCTGTCGCACGAAGGACTGGCGCGCGAGATCGCAGCCGCGACGGGCGAAGCGGTGACGCGCCCCGAGATTGCGGAGACGCGGCCCGTCGTCATCAGAACTCACAGCGTCAAGGCGACATCAGGAAAGGTCGGTGATGTCAACGTCAAGCTCGAGGACACCGACGGCTGCCTTCGGTACGCTGGCGCGGTGATCACCGGCGTCAAGGTCGGGCCCAGCCCCGACTGGATGGTTCGGCGGCTGCAGTCGGCCGGCTCACGCTCCATCAACAACGTCGTCGACGCCACCAATTACATGCTGCTCGGTTTCGGCCAGCCGATGCATGCCTTCGACCTGGAGAAAATCGCGCGCAGTACAGTTGTGGTGCGCAAGTCGCGCGGTGAGGAGCTGATCAGGACGCTCGATGGCGTCGATCGCACTCTTCCACCCGGTGCCGTCGTCATCGGTGATGCCGAGCGCGCGCAGGGAATCGGCGGAATCATCGGCGGCAGTGGCAGCGAAGTCTCCGATGAAACGACGGACATTTTTCTGGAGGTCGCGGCTTTCGACCCCGCCCGAATTCGCGCCACGCGCCGGCGGCTGGGGATTTCGACGGACGCCAGCTATCGCTTCGAGCGGGGCGTTGACGTCGAGGCCATTCCCGCTCTGATGGACTACGCAGTGCGACTGATCGTTTCGGTCGCCGGCGGAATTCCGCAGGGCAGTCCGATCGATCTGTACCCGCTGCCGAAAAAGGCGCAGCCCATCTCGCTCAAGCTGGCTCGAGCCAGCCGTCTCCTCGGCGAGCCCGTCGAAGCTCCGGAGGTGGAGCGCAATCTCCGCTCGGTTGGATTCAGGATCGCTCCCGAGGCGAAGGATGTCTTCAAGATCACGCCCCCATCCTGGCGCCACGATGTGAAGGGCGATGTCGACCTTGCCGAGGAGATCGCGCGACTGCGGGGCTACGACTCCTTCTCGTCGGAGCTGCGTCCGTTCCGGGCCAGCGCCGTTCCCGACGCGCCGCTCGTCGCGGTGACGAGGCGGCTGCAGGAGACGCTCGTCGGAGCGGGACTCAACGAAGTGCGGCCGATGCCCTTCGTCGCCGGCGGAAAGGGTGGAACCGTTCGCGTCACCAACCCTCTCGCCGAGGACGAAGCGTTCCTGCGGGGCGATCTTCTCACCAGTCTGATCGCCCGCGCCGAGTACAACCTGTCGCACATGCAGGGCAATGTCCGCCTGTTCGAGATCGGGACTGCTTTCTTCCCGCCCAGGTTCCCCGCAGCGACACCGAAAAACTCTGCCGTGCCGCACGAAGAGATGCACGTAGCGGTGCTCATTATGGGACAGCGCGCGCCGACGCATTTCACCAAGGCGGTGCAGCCGAGTTACGACGAGTGGGACATCAAGTTTCTCGCCGAGCGCACCGCGGCAGCCGCGTTCTATGGTGACGCGGTCGAGCTCATACCCGGCTCAGGCGCTGGCGATGTTCTCTGGGAGATCTCGGTCGGCGGGACGAGAGTTGGCAGCGCGCGCCGGCTCACGCTTGATGCCCCGGTCTGGGCGAAACCGGCGTTCGGCGTCGAGATCAACCTCGAGGCGCGTCCGCAGATTGCGGCCATGGGCAAGCTCTACCGTCCGATTCCAGCAACGCCGCGCGTTCAGGTCGATCTCGCACTTCTCGCCCCGACGACTGTCACTGCGGCGCAGATCGATGCGCTGATAAGAAAGGAAGCGGGCGACTTGCTCGAGAGCCTGACCCTCTTCGACGAATTCGTCGGTCAGGGCATTCAGGAAGGATTCCGCAGTCTGGCGTGGGCGTTGACGTTCCGTCATCCGGAGCGCACACTAAAGGACAAGGAAGTGCAGGGAAGGAGCGACAAGATCGTGCAGGCACTCGCGGGGGAACTTGGTGTCAGACAGCGTACGACCTGAAACTGCGGCGTTTGCCGAGCTGGAGCAGCTCGTGAGGCACCTCGGCGACGAGCTGGCATCGTTTCGACGGCGCGCGCTGCAGGCCGAAGCGCGCATCAAGAGCCTCGAGGTGACCGGCACCAAAGGCGTCATTTCACCCGAGCGCGTCCAGTTTCTGGAGCGTGAGAACGCCGGCCTCACCACCCGCCTCGAGACCGCGCGTGCGCGCACCCAACAGATGATCGATCGCGTCCGATTTCTCAGGCAGCAACACGACGGAGCGCCGACCCGTTGAGCTCAAAGAAAAATGTCGTTCGCGTCACGATCCTCGGGGACGAGTATTCGATCCGTAGCGACGCCAGCCCCGAGCGGACGCGCGCGGTCGCCGAGCACGTCGATGGGATCATCCGCGAGACGATGCGCGCCGGAAACATCGTCGAGACCCAGAAGGCCGCCATCCTCGCCGCGCTGAGCATCACCGACGAGCTATTCGATGCCCGCGAAGGAGGGGAAGACCTTGCGAAGGAGATGAAGCGGCTGAGTGGGGAGATCAGACCGTGGCTGCCGCCGGCCAAGAGAAAGGACTAACCCAGCTCTCAGCCGTCCGGCGATGCCGGGCTCTAAGTCTCTGCCCTGCCGCAGCTTCCTCTCGCCCCGCTCGAAAATAATCATTAGCTTAACTCAGCTACGCGACGACTTTCCGGCGCGATAGGGGCCGCCTGTGGCATTTGCCGCGGGCCCAACATAGATCCTTATGACGAATACGGCTTGGTTATCCGCAGCTGGCATCCTTCTATTTGTAATTGCCGGGGCGGTTTTTTTCTTTATAGGAAGGAAGCTCGGCGAGCGCAGGGAGCTGCGGCGCCAGCAGCAGGCGCGCGCCACCGCCGAAGAAACCGCCAAGCGCATCCTCGGCGATGCCGAGCGGGAGGCCGAGAGCCTGCGGAAGACGGCGGTGCTCAGCGGGAAGGAAGAGCTGATGAAGCTCCGCGAAGGCTGGGAAACCGAAGTCCGCAGCCGCCGCGAAGAAGTCGAGCGCGAAGAGCGCCGCGTCGAGGATAGGGAAGGCCAGCTAAACCGCAAATACGACCTGCTCGAACAGCGCGAACGCGAGAACAGCCGCCGGATCGAGGCCCTCGCCGCCGGCGAAAAGACTCTCACCCAACGCGAGCAGGAGCTCGACAAGCTGCTGGGCGAGGAGCGCCGCCGGCTCGAGCAGTTGGCGGGAATCTCCGCCGCCGACGCCAAGTCCGAGCTGATGCACCGCATGGAGGAAGAGGCCCAGGCCGACGCCGCGAACCAGATCCGCGAGATCCGCGAAACGGCCAAGCGAAACGCCGAGCGCGAAGCCAAGAAAATCATCGCCCTCGCCATCCAGAGAATCGCGGCCGAGCAGAGCGTCGAGGCCACGGTTTCCGCGGTGTCGCTGCCCAACGACGAGATGAAGGGGCGCATCATCGGACGCGAAGGCCGCAACATTCGCGCGTTCGAGTTGTCTACCGGCGTCGACGTCATCATCGACGATACCCCGGACACCGTGGTGGTCTCGTGCTTCGATCCGGTGCGCCGCGAGATCGCTCGCCTCTCGCTCGAGAAGCTCGTTGCGGATGGCCGCATCCACCCGGGGCGCATCGAAGAAGTCGTCAACAAGTCGCGACAGGAAGTCGAGACGTCGATCATCGAGACGGGCGAGCAGGCGGCGTACGAAAGCGGAGTGCACGGGCTCCATCCCGAGCTGGTGAAGCTGATAGGGCGCATGCGCTGGCGAACCAGTTACGGCCAGAACATTCTGAACCACTCGAAGGAAGTGGCCTGGCTCGCCGGCATCATGGCCGCCGAGCTGGGCCTCGATGTAGCCATGGCGAGACGCGGCGCGCTCCTGCACGACGTCGGCAAGGTGCTGACCCACGAGCACGAGGGCACCCACGTGCAGCTTGGTGTCGAGGTGGCTACTCGCTACGGCGAGGGTCCGCTGGTGGTCAACTGCATCGCGGCTCACCACGACGACGTCCCGCACGAGACCGAAGTGTCGGTGCTCGTCCAGGCTGCCGACGCCATCTCCGGCGCCCGGCCAGGGGCCAGGCGCGAAGCCTTCGAGACCTACGTCAAACGGCTCGAGGGACTCGAGAAAATCGCTTCCAGCTATCGCGGGATCGAAAAGGTCTTCGCAATCCAGGCCGGTCGCGAGGTGCGTGTGATCGTGACACCAGAAGAAGTCGACGATCCGAGAATGGCGTCGCTGACCGAAGAGATCGCGCGCCGAATCGAGGCGGAGCTGCAGTACCCGGGGCAGATCAAGGTGGTTCTGATCAGGGAGACGCGAGCAGTGGACTTTGCGCGCTGAGCTGATCGACGGCCGCGCCATCGCCACCAGGGTTCGCGAAGGTGTCGCGGCGAAGGCGAAAAAACTGTCGGCGATCGGAGTTCGGCCCGGACTGGCGGTAGTGCTCGTCGGAGAGGATCCCGCCAGCGTCGTCTATACCAGCTCCAAGGCCAGGGCCGCTGAAGAAGCGGGAATGCTGAGCGTCAACCTGCGGCTGGCCGCCGATACTTCTCAGGCCGAGCTCCTGCGCCGCATCGACGAGCTGAATTCCAATCCCAACATCCACGGGATTCTGGTGCAGATGCCGCTGCCCAGGCACATCGACCCCGACGCGGTGATCAGGAGAATCGATCCAGCCAAGGACGTTGATGGATTTCATCCGGTGAACGTCGGGAAGATGCTGATCGGAGAGCGCGACGGCTTCGTTCCGTGCACCCCAGCCGGGATTCAGGTGATGCTGCGTGAGTCCGGCGTGGAGACACCCGGCAAGGATTGCGTGGCGATCGGTCGCAGCAACATCGTCGGCAAGCCGATGGCCGCGCTGATGGTCCAGGACAACGAGAACGCGAACTGCACCGTGACCGTCTGCCACCGTCACACCGCCGAGCTCGAGCGCCACACCAAACGCGCCGACATCCTCATCGTGGCCGCGGGTCGCGCCCGCATGGTGACCGGCGCGATGGTGAAGCCCGGCGCCGTGGTGATAGATGTCGGAACGAATCGCATCTCAGATCCAAGCACGAAGAGCGGAACGCGACTGGTGGGGGACGTCGATTTCGATTCGGTGAGCGAAGTGGCGTCCAAGATCACGCCCGTCCCCGGCGGCGTTGGACCGATGACGATCGCGATGTTGATGTCGAATACCGTGCGTGCCGCGGAGAAGACCGTCGGATGAAGACACTGCCGCTGGATTTCTTTGCGCCGATGCCGGGCACAGCGCTGCCGGGGACGGCGTCGGACAATCCACTTTCGGTCTGCGACCTGGCGCTGCGCACCCGCGAAGTCGTGGAGAGCCGACTCAAGGCGGTCTGGGTTCGCGGGGAGATCAGCGACTTCAAGCGCCACCGCAATGGCCATTGGTATTTCTGCCTGCGCGACCGGTCGGCGCAGATCCGCTGCGTGGTCTGGTCCGGCGATCAGCATCGAATGCCGGCCGCTCCCGACGACGGCATGCAGGTGGTGCTCTTCGGTCAGATGACGGTCTATACGGCGCGCACCGATCTCCAGCTCAAGGTCACGCGGATCGAAGCCGAGGGCGACGGACTGTGGCGTAAGGCGATGGAGCTGACGCTCGCCAGGCTGCGCAAGGAGGGCCTGCTCGATGAGTCGCGAAAGCGTCCGATCCCCCATTACCCGAAGAGAATCGCGGTCGTGACGAGCCCCGACGGGGCGGCGCTGCGCGATATCGTCGCCGTTCTGCGCAAGCGGAACATCGGCGCCAAGGTGGTGGTGTGTCCGGCGAAAGTGCAGGGCGACAACGCCGCGCTCGAGATCGCTGCCGCGCTCCGGCGCGTTACCCGCTGGGGCAAGGCCGACGTCATCATCGTCGGCCGCGGAGGCGGTGGCAAGGAGGATCTATGGGCGTTCAACGACGAGCGAGTCGCGCGCGCCGTGGTGGCGTGTCCGGTGCCGGTGATTTCCGCGGTCGGGCACGAGGTGGACATGACGGTATGTGATGCGGTCGCCGATCTGCGCGCCGCCACCCCCACGGCCGCCGCCAGCGCCGCCTGCGCGTCGCGTGATGAGGTGAACAAGGCGCTCGGTCTCGCCGGGCGCGACCTGTCGGCGGCAATGTCTCAGCTCCTTGGTCATGCGCGGCGAGAGCTTCTGAATTTGCGTACCTCCATGACACAGTCCTCGGCGCGGATGCTCGCGGCGCGGCGCCGCACGCTCGCGGCATCGGCCTCTCGGCTCAACGCGCTCAGTCCGTTGGCGACTCTGTCGCGTGGCTACGCCGTCGCCTGTGCTCTCGATGGAGCCGCTCTCACATCCGCGGGCCAGTTTTCGGAGGGTGTGGCCTTCGAGCTGATGCTCCATGACGGCAGCATTTCAGCGGAAACGAAGGGCGTCTCTCAATGAGCCTTTTCCTCACTTTCCTCACCAGCTTGCTGCTCGGGATGCGGCACGCCACCGATCCGGATCACATCGTGGCAGTGACGACGATCGTGAGTCGGGAGCGTTCAGTCGTGAAAGCAGCCGGGATCGGCGCGGTATGGGGGCTGGGACACACCATCACGCTCCTGGCTGTCGGTGGAGCGATCATCGCGTTCAAGATCGTGCTCGATGCACGGCTCGGACTCTCCCTGGAGCTCTGCGTCGCCATCATGCTGATAGTCCTGGGGCTGCTCAACCTCTTCGACGTCGGGTCCCGCGCGAGCGCACCCAGTGCCACCCGGCCTTTTCTGGTCGGAGTGGTCCACGGGCTCGCAGGTTCAGCCGCCGCGGCACTTCTGATCGTGCCGCTCATCGATGACCCGCGGTGGGCGGCGCTCTACCTGCTCACTTTCGGGTTGGGGACGATTGTCGGCATGGCGGTCATCACCGTGACGATTGCGGCGCCCTCGCTCCTTGCCACTGCGCACCTTCCCAGTCTGCAGCGATCACTGCGACTCGTCTCCGGGGCGGTGAGTCTGGTGTTCGGGATCTACCTCGCTCACCGAATCGGATTCGCCGACGGCCTTTTCTCGGCAGATCCGCACTGGACCCCGCGCTAGCTAGAGCAGCTGCTGGTTGCACATGAGCAGCACGATCCTGACCTCCTCCTGTCCCATCGCGCCGACGACTTTGCTCGAGTAGTAGAACGGCTCGCCCGGCATTCTGGCCTCGCCGAAGACGAGCACGGAATCGGTCTGGTTGACGGTGATTTCCCAGTCGCCGTTTCCGTTGCTGGTGGCGTACCCGATCGTTCTCGCGTTTCTGACCCGCGTCAGAAGTTTTTCGTATTCGATCGAAGCGGCACGCATAGCCTCCGGATCTCCGCTCTCCCAGTCGAGGCTGTCGAGCACGAACAACGACCGCCGGATCGACGGAATCTTGGCCGCGTTGAACGCGTAGACATGAACCCCGGGCACCCCGGACGTCGAAGTTCTCGAATCGGCGCACGGCACCGAGCTCCCATCGAGGAGAATCTTTTCCGGCGCCGGATGCATCGCTCCCAACAAGATTGCCAGCGCCACTGCTTTCACGAACACTGCCGACTCCGATTAGTAGACACCCGTAGGACGCGTGACGGGCACCTTCGGTTGCGGTGTTTTCGGGATGGTCCTCAGCCCGCAGGTCGCTGCGTTGGTCGGCAAGCGGCAGGACTTTGTGTGGACTGCGGCGCCGGCCCAGGTTTGGTCCTCCGACTTTACACGAGCCCTGCGCTTCGCTAAGTTTATAGGCTATAGCGATTTAAGAAACAGTGACGGGCGCCGGCAAACCTGCCTGCGCGAGATCAAATCCAAATGGCATTCGAGAAAACACCCACCGTAGAGAAGTACCGCACCCACAACAGCGACACCGGCTCGACCGAGGTGCAGGTCGCCCTTCTCACCGAAAGAATCAACTACCTGACCGACCACTTCCGCACCCACGCGAAGGATCATCACAGCCGTCGCGGGCTGCTCAAGATGGTCGGCAAGCGGCGTCGTCTCCTCGACTACCTGCGGAGAACCGACCTCGAAGGTTATCGCAAGATCATCGCTGATCTTGGCCTCCGGTACTAGTCTGGCTCTTTGATCTCACCGCGCGGCGCACTAATGCTGTCCGCGCGGTTTGTGCTACTCAAGAACAACCGAACAACATATGCAACGCATCGAAAGAACTTTCGCCGGCAGACGCCTCGTCATCGAGACGGGTCGCATGGCGAAGCAGGCCTCGGGGTCTGCAGTCGTACAGTTTGGCGAGACGATGGTTCTCGCGGCAGTCACGGTCAGCGACACCGAAAGTCCGCTCTCGTTTTTCCCCCTCCTCGTAGAATACAGAGACAAGGCGTACGCCGCCGGCAAGATCCCGGGCGGCTTCATCAAGAGAGAAGGACGCCCCTCTGATCCGGAAATCCTCAAGGCGCGCATCATCGACAGATCGATACGCCCGCTCTTCCCGGAAGGGTTCAAGAACGAAGTCCAGGTCTTCATTTACGTCATCTCCGCCGACCAGGAGAACGACGCCGACGTAATGGCGCTGGTCGCCGCGTCGTACGCAATCAACTCGTCGAAGATTCCGTTCATGGGCCCGATCGCCGGCGTTCGCGTCGGACGCGTCCAGGAGAAGTGGATTCTCAATCCGACGTTCCAGCAGCTGCCTTACAGCGACATGGATGTCGTCCTCGCAGCCTCCAAGGACTCGATCATGATGGTCGAGGGCGGCGCGCTAGAGGTGTCGGAAGCCGACATGATCGAGGCGCTCAACGTCGGACAGCGCGGCGTGCAGGAGCTGATCGCGATGCAGGAAGAGCTCCTCTCCAAGGGTCGCGCGACCAAGATGCAATGGACCAAAGCCGAGGTCGCCCCGGCCATCAAGGCCCGCGTCGACGAGCTCACCAAGGGCAAGATCGGCGAGGCGCTCAATCAGGCCGACAAGCACACCCGCATCGAAGCGGTCGAGCTGGTCAAGAAGAAGGCGATCGAGCAGCTGGTCACCGAATTCCCCGACAACTCCAAGGACGTGAGCAACCTCGTCGGCGACGTCGAGTACCACGCGCTCCGATCGCAGGTCCTCGACAGCGGCAAGCGGGTCGATGGCCGCGGCACCAGGGAAGTCCGCCCGATCACCATCGACACGCAGGTGCTCCCGCGCGCTCACGGTTCCTGCCTGTTCACGCGCGGCCAGACCCAGGCGCTCGTAGCGGTGACACTGGGCACCGCCAACGACGTCCAGCGTCTGGACAGCATCGACGACGCTGGTGAGACCACCAAGTCGTTCATGCTCCATTACAACTTCCCGCCGTTCTCCACCGGCGAAGTGAGACCGATGCGCGGCACCAGCCGCCGCGAGATCGGTCACGGCAACCTGGCCGAGAGAGCGTTGCAGGGTGTGTTGCCCGCGTTCGAGGATTTCCCGTACACCATTCGCATCGTGTCCGACATCCTGGAGTCCAACGGATCGTCGTCGATGGCGTCAGTCTGCGGTGGATCGCTGGCGTTGTTCGACGCCGGTGTACCGCTTCGCTCAGCCGTCGCCGGTGTGGCGATGGGACTCATCAAGGAAGGCTCGAAATACGCGATCCTCACCGATATCCTCGGCACCGAGGATCATCTCGGCGACATGGACTTCAAGGTCGCGGGCACCGAGCACGGCATCACCTCGATCCAGATGGACATCAAGATCGAGGGACTGAGCTTCCAGATCGTCAAGGAAGCGCTGGCCCAGGCGCGCGAAGGCCGCCTGCACATCCTCGGCGAAATGTCCAAGGCTCTGCCCGAGCCGAGGGCCGATCTCTCGCAGTATGCTCCGCGCATCGTGACGATGAACATCAATCCCGAGAAGATCGGCGACCTCATCGGACCGAAGGGCAAGACCATCCGCGGCATCCAGGAGGAGACGGGCGCCGAGATCACCGTCGACGATACCGGCCTGGTCACGATCGCCGCCGTCGGCGGCGAAGCGATGGAGAGAGCCCGCCAGATGATTCAGGCGCTGACTGCCGAGCCCGTGATCGGCGAGACCTACGAAGGAACGGTGAAGAGCACGACTGCTTTCGGCGCCTTCGTCGAGATCATGCCTGGCACTGAAGGCCTGGTCCATATCTCCGAGCTCAAGCACGGCCGCACCGAGAAGACCGAAGACGTGGTCAAGAAGGGAGACCGCGTGAAGGTCAAGCTGCTCGACCGCGACGAGCGTGGACGGCTGCGTCTGTCCATGAAAGCGCTGACCCCGAAACCGGAAGGGGAAGAAGGGAGAGGGAAGCGGGAAGAGGCAGGCGGAGAGGCTCCTGCCATGGCTGCCGTTGGCGCCGAAGGCCAGAGCGAGGGCGGCGATGAAGGCGGAGAGCGCTCCGAGCGTGGCTCTTCGGACCGCGGCGATCGCCCTCGCCGGTCCCGTGGCGGGCGGGGCGGCAGAGACGGAGGACGCTCGCGCGAGTGACCCTCGTCGCGCCGTCAGCCGCATCTGACTTGCGGCGTACCGTTCTACCGAACGGGCTGACCGTACTCTCGGAACACATGCCGGGAGTACGGTCGGTCGCATTGGGGGCGTGGGTCCGCGCCGCATCGCTCCACGAGAGCGCCGACAAGATGGGCGTCTCGCACATGCTCGAGCACATGGTCTTCAAGGGCACCCCGACGCGCAGCGCAAAGGATCTGGCCCTGGCGCTCGAGACTCTGGGCGGGTCGCTCGACGCCTATACCGCCCGCGAGCACACCGCCTACCAGGCCAAGGTGCTGGACGAGCACCTGTCTCAGGCGGCCGACGTGCTGGCGGATCTCGTCTTTCGCCCGATACTGCGCGCCTCCGATCTGGCGCTGGAGCGGAAGGTCGTGCTCGAGGAGATCAGCACGGTGGACGACACGCCCGACGACCTCGTCTTCGAGCTGCACAACGCCAGGCTATGGGGCGCGCATCCCTACGGCTACTCCATTCTCGGAACCCGCGAGTCGGTCGGCGCCCTGGAAACGTCCGATCTGCGGGCCCTTCACGAGCGCGCTTATCATCCGGAACAAATCATCTTTGCGGCGGCGGGAAACGTCGAGCACGAGACCCTGATCGAGACGCTCGAATCGACCGGGTGGGCGGCGATTCCTTCCGGCGGCCTGCCGCCGCTGGCGTCTCCGGCTCCGATCGTGCAAGCACCAGGCGCCGTGCATTTCGAGCGCGATACGGCGCAGACCCACATCGTCATCGGCAGCGCCTGCTTCGCGCACGGCGATCCTCGGCGCTACGCCATGAGCATGGTGGGCATGCTGTTCGGCGGAGGTATGAGCTCGCGCCTCTTCCAGCGCATTCGTGAAGAGCTCGGCCTCGCGTACTCGGTCTATTCCTTCCAGTCTTTCCACGAAGACACCGGAATGCATGGAGTGTACGTCGGAACGACACCCGAGTCGGCGCGCGACGCCGTCGATGCCATCAACGAGGAGCTGGAGAGGCTCGCCTCAAATGGATTGAGCGAAGACGACCTGACCGCTGGAAAAAGTCAACTTAAAGGTCAGATTACACTGTCGCTGGAAAACCCGACGTCGAGAATGTATCGGGCGGCTGGGGTCGAGCTCTACGGTGAGCCTTACCGAACGCTCGACGAGGTGCTGGCGCTGGTCGACTCGATCGACGTCGAGACGGTGGCTGCGGTCTGCAGGGCTTACTATTCACCGACGGTGCAGACACTCGTGAGTCTCGGCCCCCGCGCCGCGGCATGACGTGCAAGGTTCGCAGCCTCGTCCCACATCAAACTTTCAAAAGAGCAAACTGAAACTTCAATGAAGATCGGCGTTCCCCGGGAAATAAAGACCAACGAGAATCGTGTCGCACTCGTGCCGGCCGGCGCCGAGGCGCTGGTCGCGGCGGGTCACACCGTGACGATGGAGAAAGGAGCCGGCGAGGGAAGCGGCTTTCCGGATTCGGCGTATACCTCGGTGGGCGCCAGGATCGGCCCCGACGCCGACACGGTCTGGCGTGAGGCCGAAATGATCATGAAGGTCAAGGAGCCGATCAGGCCCGAGTGGCCGCGAATGCGGAAGGGACAGGTCGTCTTCACCTACTTCCATTTCGCCGCCGACAAGGAGCTCACCCAGGCGCACATCAAGAGCGGCGCCACCTGCATCGCCTACGAGACCGTGGAGCTGCCCTCGAGAGAGCTGCCGCTGCTGACGCCGATGTCGGAAGTGGCGGGCAGGATGGCGGTCCAGGAAGGCGCCAAGTACCTGGAAAAGGTGTACGGGGGGAGAGGTGTGCTGCTCGGCGGGGTCCCGGGAGTCGCGCCGGGAAAGGTCGTCATCCTCGGCGGGGGCATCGTCGGGATCAATGCCGCCAAGATGGCCGCGGGACTGGGAGCCAAGGTGACCGTGCTCGATCTGAGCCTGGAGCGGCTGCGCTACCTGTCTGATGTCATGCCTGCCAACGTCACACTCATCTACTCCAATCGTCATAACATCCTGGAGCAGATCTCCACCGCGGATCTGGTAGTGGGAGCCGTTCTCATTCCGGGAGCAGTGGCGCCGCGACTGGTTCGCCGTGAGGATCTGAAGACCATGCAGCCAGGGTCGGTCATCGTCGACGTCGCCATCGATCAGGGCGGTTGCGTCGAGACGATCCACGCTACAACGCACGAGAACCCAACGTACGTCGTGGATGGAATCATCCACTACGGAGTCGCCAACATGCCCGGTGGAGTACCACGCACATCCACGCTCGCGCTCACCAACGCGACGTTTCCATACGCTATGCAACTCGCAAACAAGGGATGGAAGCAGGCGCTCAAGGACAATCTCGCGCTCCGGAAAGGACTCAACATCGTAGACGGTAAAGTGACATATCCCGCTGTCGCCGAGGCTTTTGCCTTGCCGTATACTCCACCCGATTCATATTTGAACTAATGCGCTGGCCATTCTTTAAACCGGGCGCTCTCTTCCCGGCGAACGCGATAGCCGTCGATCTCGGCACCGCAAATACATTGATCTACGTGAAGGGCGAAGGCATCGTGCTGAACGAGCCTTCGGTCGTCGCGCTCGATCGTGAGACCAAGAAGATCAAGGGCGTCGGGCTCGAAGCGAAGCGGATGCTCGGCCGCACTCCTGAAGGCGTCATCGCGGTGAGGCCGATGAAGGATGGCGTCATCGCCGACTTCGACGTCACTGAGAAGATGCTGCGCTACTTCCTGGCGCTCATCATCGAGAACCACGTCTTCAAGGTGAAGCCGCGGGTGATCGTCTGTGTACCTTCGGGCATCACCGAAGTCGAGAAGCGCGCCGTGCGCGACTCGGCGCTGGGGGCCGGGGCCAAGGAAGTCTTCATGGTCGCCGAGCCGATGGCCGCGGCGATCGGAGTCGGGCTGCCGGTGGAGACCCCGACCGGGAATATGGTGATCGACATCGGGGGCGGGACCACCGAGATCGCCGTCATCGCGTTGTCGGGCATCGTCAGCGACACGTCGATCCGCACCGGCGGCGACGAGCTGGACATGGCGATCGTGCAGTTCATGCGCAAGAACTACAACCTTCTGGTCGGCGAATCGACCGCCGAGCAGGTCAAAATCCAGATCGGATCTGCCGCTCCGGTCGGGGATGAGAAGGAAATGGACGTCAAAGGCAGGGATCTTGTATCTGGTATCCCCAAGACGGTGCGCGTGCACTCGTCGGAGATCCGGGATGCGGTTCAGGAGCCCATTCAGCAGATCGTCGACGCCGTGCGCCGCGCACTGGAGATCACTCCGCCCGAGCTCGCTGCCGACATTGTCGATCGCGGGATCGTGATGACTGGTGGCGGAGCTCTCATACGCGGCCTGGATGTTCTGCTGTCGCAGGAGACGGGACTTCCAATTCACGTCGACGAAGATCCGTTGACCTGTGTGGTGCGTGGTACAGGCCGTATTCTTGATGACGAGGCGAAATACTGGTCTGTCCTAGCAACTTGAGGTAACAAGTGCAGCGCGCACTCCGCAGCAACAACCGGTTTGATCTGATCGTTCTGTCGAGCTGCGTGGTTCTCGCGCTCGCCGCCCGCGCCCTTCCCAACACCATGCGCGACCCGGTGGCGACGGGAATGCGGCGAACATTCCTGGCTCCGCTGGTCTTGCTGCAGGAGCGCGCGGAGCGGGGCAGGCAGTCGCTGCTGCAGGCGGATGCCAAACAGTCGTACCTCGACAGTCTCTCTCTCGATGCCACCAAGGCGGGCTCGCTGGAGACGGAAAACGATCGCCTCCGCAAACTGATCGGACTCGGCGCCAGGATCCGCACCGGATTCATTCCAGCGGAGGCACTCCACGGGCGTGGCGTGCGGGATGAGACCACGGTGATCCTGAGCGCCGGATCTCGCGCCGGCGTCAGCCGACTCAGCCCGGTCGTCGCTCCGGAAGGACTGGTGGGCGTAGTCGATCAGGTCGATCCGACCATGAGTCACGCGATGCTTTGGACCCACCCCGACTTCCGCGTCAGTGCCATGTCGCCCGACGGATCGGCGTTCGGCATTGCCCAGGCGCATCTCAGCAGCGACATCGGAAATTACCTGCTCGAGCTGCGTGGGGTCCCCTTCAGGGCGACGCTCAAGCCCGGCGCGGTGATCGTCAGCTCGGGGTGGGGCGGTGTCTGGCCGCGCGGGATTCCCATAGGAACCGTGCTCCAGGAGATCAAGACCACCGAGGGCTGGGCGCGGACATACCTGCTGCGTCCGGCGGTCAATCCCGCTGACGCGTATCAAGTCATGATCCTCAGGCGGGACAGGCTGGCCAAGGGATTCGACGGCGTGTGGGAAAACACGGCGCAGGTCGATCAGGCGGCGCAGCGGATCGTCGTCTCCGGCGACTCCGCCGCCAAGGCAGCGGCGCTCGCCGAAGCCGCGGCGAGACGTGCTGTGCTCGATAGCGTGGCCCGCTCGAACGGCTCGCCGGCGCTCGGCGCCACCGATACTGGCGCCGTTCGGACGGCGGCACCGGCGGCGGCGGCACCACGTCCCGCGCCGAGAAGGCCGGCACCGGTCGACACCACGCGACGGCAGACAACGCCGACCGACACCATCCGTCGCGACTCGGTCAGAACCGACACAATTCCGCGACCTGGGGCGCGCCGATGAACGTTGGTGGAGCGATTCGCGCAATAATCAGCTTCCTCATCTTCGTCGTCCTCCATTACACGCTCCGCCCGCTGCTCGGGTGGCGCGCGCCGATGGATTTCCTGATTCTGGCGCTGCTGCTGGCGTCGGTGCGGGTAAGGCCGGCGACTGCAGCGGTGATCGGCTTCGTGCTTGGTCTCGTCTCCGATTCGCTGGCGCCTGACGCGCTCGGCGCCGGGGCGATCGCGATGACGGTCGTCGGATTCGGGGCTTCCTACCTGAAGGCGGTCTTCTTCGCCGACAACCTGGTCCTCAACGCCTTCTTCTTTTTCCTCGGAAAGTGGGTGTTCGACATCCTCTACTTCATCGGAGAGCAGAGGGTTCACGGCGTCGAGCTTCTCCAGCAGCTTCTTCTCTGGTCCCCCCTTTCCGCGGCGGTTACGGCGGCGGTGGGCGTCCTGTTACTGTTCCTCATGAGACCGCTATTGGAGCCTACTCCCGCATGAGCTTTCATCCGAACGACGTCGCGCGCCGGGCGAGAATGAGCTCGCTGGCGCTGGTCGTTGGATTCGTGGTGTTGGTCGGAGCGTTCTTCCGCACGCAGGTGCTTCAGTACAAGCAGTACGTGCTGCAGTCGGAGGAAAACCGCCTGCGGCCAATACCGCTTCCGGCCCCGCGCGGAATCATTTACGACCGGCACGGCGAGGTGATCGCAGAAAATCTTCCCGCCTATTCGGTGTCGATCACCGCGCCGAACGTCGACAGCCTGCGTAGCGCGCTCTCGCAGCTGGCCCCGACGCTGCAGCTGACGAACAACGACATCAACCTCGCCATCAGACGCTACCGCCGCGCGCCGACGCGCCCGACGGTCATTCTTCCCGACGCGACGATCGACATCGTATCGGTTCTCGAGGAGCACCGTCTCGATTTTCCCCGGTTGATCATTCAGTCGGTGCCGAAGCGATACTACCCGGACGGCCCGGTGGTGGCTTCGTTCGTCGGATACACGGGTGAAGTCTCGGAGTCGGAGCTAAACGATCCCAAGTACGCGAACTACAAACCCGGCCAGCAGATCGGGAAGGGCGGCCTCGAGAAGCAGTACGAGTCGATCCTGCACGGCAGGGAAGGCGTGCGGTTCGACGAGGTCGACGCGCGTGGGCGACCCGTTCGCGGCGAAGGTCCGCGTCCCGATCTGAATCCGGAAGGCGCTCCTCCTCTCTATACGAACATCGATCTCGACCTGCAGAAATTCACGTCGGGCATTTTTGCGGATTCTCTGCAAGGCGGGGCGATCGCCATCGATCCGAGTACCGGTGAGGTCCTCGCGCTGTACAGCGCGCCCAGCTGGGATCCGAACAAATTCACCGGCGGCATTCCGGTCGACTACTACAAGCAGCTGCTCGAGGACAAGCGACGGCCGCTGGTGAACAAGACCATTCAGGGCCGCTACCCGCCGGGCTCGACCTTCAAGCTCGCGACTTCGGTGGTGGCACTCGAAGACGGTCTCGTCGGCCTCAAGGAGCACATGCCGGTGCCGTGCACCGGAGGCTACCAGTTCGGCAATCGCTACTTCCGCTGCTGGGACCGGAAGGGTCATGGCTCGGTCGACCTCGAGGGCGCGATCAAGCACTCCTGCGACGTCTACTTCTACCAGCTCGGATTGAAGGTCGGACTGAGCCGGCTGATCGCCGGTGGGATCTCGCTCAACATGCGCGACAAGACCGGCATCGATCTCCCTGAGGAGAATCCGCCGCTCTGGCCATACGGCAAGGATTACTATGACAAGAAGTACGGCGCGCGTGGATGGAGCAATGCCGAGACGCTGAACCTTGCGATCGGACAGGGAGCAAACTCGCAGACCGTGGCGAACATGGCGCGATTCTACTCGGCTCTGGCGATGCAGGGTCAGGCGCCACGTCCGGAGATCGCCCACCTCGTTCCCCAGCGTAAGCAGATCTTCAAGCTCTCGCAGGAGCAGGATTCGGTTCTGCTCGAAGGGTTGAAGGCAGTGCTCGAGGCCGGTGGTACCGCGGGCGCGTCGGCGATTCAGGGCCTTACTCTCGCAGGCAAGACGGGAACTGCGCAGAATCCGGGCGGCGCCGACCACGGATGGTTCGTTGGCTTCGCGCCGGCCGACAAGCCGAAGATCGTCGTCGCCGTGCTGCTGGAGTTTGGACTGCACGGTTCTCGCGCGGCGCACATCGCCTCGGCGATCATCGGCCATTACCTCAAGGTCGGACCCATCACCGCGACGATGGACGAAGGGTGATGAGCCGTCCCATCATCTCCGACTACAAGCTGCTTGCCGCGGCCGGCACGCTATCGCTGTTCGGCGTAGCGATGGTGTACTCGGCGGGGCAGACGGATACGCCCACTGCCGTCGCGACCGTTTATCGGTCGCAGATACTCTGGCTTCTGATCGGACTCGGCTTCGCCTACGCCGTCGGCCATTCGTCGGTGCGATTCATCGAGTGGATGACGACGCCGCTGTATCTCTTTTCGATCCTCCTTCTGGCGCTGACCCTGGTAATCGGCAAGGGCGCCGGGACCGCGGCCAGCACCAAGAGCTGGCTGGCGATCGGCAGCCATCGGATCGGTCAGCCGTCGGAAATCGCCAAGGTTACCGTCGTTCTGATGCTGGCGAAGGTGCTCTCCAGTCAACGCGAGTCGGCGCGATCGCTGCTCGATCTGTGGAAACCGGCGCTGGTGGTCGGCATTCCGTGGCTGATCATCATGATGCAGCCCGACCTCGGGACCGGCATCGTCTTCATCGGCATCTTCTTCGCGATGCTGTATTGGGCCGGAGTGCCGTGGCCGCTGCTGATCCTGATCGCGAGTCCTGCCATCAGCCTGATTCTGTCCTTCAGCGTCGGGTTATGGGGGGCGTGGTTCTTCATTCTCCTTGCGCTGGTGCTGTGGTACCGGCCGTACCTCATCGAAGGAATCGTGCTGATGGTGCTCAACGTCGCCACGGGTGTCGTCGCGCCATTGATGTGGGAGAAGCTCGCTCCGTATCAGCAAAACCGCCTCAAGACTTTTCTCGATCCGACCGCCGACGTGCGTGGCTCGGGCTACCACGTCATTCAGTCGAAGGTCGCGATCGGCTCGGGTGGATTGTTTGGGCAGGGCTTCACGCTCGGCACCCAGAAGCGGCTGGCATTCCTTCCCGAACAGCACACGGATTTCATTTTTTCCGTGGTCGGCGAAGAGCTCGGATTCCTCGGTGTCACGGTGGCGCTGGCGCTCTTTCTCTGGCTGTTCCTGCGTATCACCCAGATCGCCGAGCGGGCCAATGACTCGTACAGCAGTCTCGTCGCCTTCGGGTTGATGTCCGGGTGGTTCGTGCACGTTCTGGTGAACGTCGGCATGACCCTGAACCTGATGCCCATTACCGGCATCCCTCTTCCGTTCTTCAGCTATGGCGGCTCGTTCATGCTCGCGAGCTGGCTCGCCGTCGGCATCCTCATGCGCATCTCGGGCGAGGGTCGCGGCAGCGCGCTCTCGCTCCGTCGCTAGCTCTCGCAGCTCGCCGTCGCACCTTCCCGCGCGGCGCTCCGCGCCGCTGCAGTTCCGATCTGGTTGGGAAGGAGGGCAAGGGTGTCGTCGGAGGGGCATCGTGAGACAAGGCAGTGTTAGATGATCGCTGAAGCGATCACCTAACACTGCCGGGCGGTGCCCCGAAGACGACACGCTCGCCCGGCCTGACCGGTGCTGATGGCGGAACCCGCGCACAAGCACAGGCGGCGCCCAGGGAGGAGCGGCACGCGGCAAGAAGCGAGACAGTCGAGGATGTATCGCCTTACCCGGTGCCAAGTTAGCAGCGCTGAGCTAGATTCCGCGTATGGCCTGGTTCCGCAAGGAAAAGAAGCCCCGGCTTCCTCGGCACGAAAAACACGAGATTCCGCCCGACGCCTGGGAGAAGTGCGACCGATGCGGTCACACTGATTTGCGCGAGAAGTTCGTGCGCAATCTCAACGTCTGCCCGAGCTGCGGGTATCACCGGCGTATCCGCGCCAGCGAGTACGCGGCGCTCCTCCTCGATGAAGGGACCTCCGAGGAGACCGAGATCGAGATCCGCTCGACCGACCCGCTCGGCTTCCCCGACTACGAGGCTCGCCTCAAGAAGGCCACGACGAACGCGGGAGAAGGCGACGCCATTCTCACGTTTACCGGGCAGCTCGGTGGAATGCCGGTCTGCCTGGCAATCATGGATTTCGCGTTCATGGGAGGCTCGATGGGATCGGTCGTCGGCGAGAAGATCGCCCGACTCGGACAGCTTGCCATCGAGCGGAAGTACCCGCTCATCATCATCTCCGCGTCCGGCGGCGCGCGCATGCAGGAAGGCGTGCTCTCGCTGATGCAGATGGCGAAGGCAGCGGCGATTCTGTCCCAGCTCTCCGAGCGCAGAATCCCGTACGTCTCGATTCTCACCAATCCCACCACCGGTGGCGTAAGCGCCAGCTTCTCGATGCTCGGCGACGCCATCCTCGCCGAGCCGGGCGCCGTCATCGGCTTCGCCGGGCCGCGGGTCATCAAGCAAACCATCGGTCAGGAGCTGCCCGAGGGATTCCAGACGGCGGAGTTCCTGCTGGAGCACGGCATCGTCGATTCGGTCGTGTCACGGGGAGAGCTCAAGCGAACCGTCGGACAGCTGCTGCGTCACATGAGCGGCAAGCCGGCCTCGGCAGGGTGGACGACCTCCTGAAGTCCTACAGCGACGCGATCGCGTCACTATTCGCTCGCACCACCGGCGGCATAAAACCAGGTCTGGAACGCACCGAGGCTCTGCTCGAGCAGCTCGGGTCGCCGCACAAGCGCCTTGCTGCGGTGCACGTCGCGGGTACGAATGGCAAGGGAAGCGTGGTCGCCACCTCCGAAGCGCTCTTGCGCGCGCGTGGGCTGAGAGTCGGCCGCTATACCTCGCCGCATCTTGTCGACTTTCGTGAGCGGATCAGCGTCGATGGACAGCCGATCTCCGAAGAGGAAGTCCTGGAATTCCTCCAGCGGTGGATTCCGGTCGCCGAGGACCTGGGAGCCACTTTTTTCGAGGTCACTACCGCACTTGCATTCGACTGGCTTGCGCGACAGAAGGTCGACATTGCCGTCATCGAAACCGGGCTCGGGGGACGCCTCGACTCGACCAACGTGATCACCCCGCGCGTCGCCGTGGTCACTTCGATCGGGTTGGACCACACGGACCTGCTTGGCCGAACTCTCGAAGCGATCGCGCGCGAGAAGGCCGGCATCTTCAAGCGCGGGGTGCCGGCGGTGGTGGGTGAGGCCTCGCCGATGATTCGCGATCTACTTGCCGAGGAAGCGCGTCAAGCTGGTGCCCGGCCAATCGTCGTGCTCGACTCCGGATATGTCGTCGACAAAGTGCGCGTCTCGCTGGATGGAACCAGCTTCGCGCTCAGCAACGAAGCGGAGAGCAGGGAAATCACGACGCCGCTCATCGGCCAGCACCAGGCGCGCAACACGGCCATCGCGATCGCCGCGCTCGCCGCCATCGGAGAGGATTTCCTCCCGCCTTCCGCGGAGACATCGGCTGCACTGTCGCGCGTCTTTCTTCCCGGCCGGTTCCAGCAGGTCGGCAAATTCATCTTCGACGTCGCCCACAATCCCGCCGGCGCGTGCACCGTCGCGGAAACATTGCGGCTGGTCAACGCGCCTCGGCCGCGGACTGCCCTCATAGCAGTTCTCGCCGACAAAGATTGGCGAGGAATCATTCGAGAGCTTTCGGCGGACCTGGATCGCTTCGTCTTCACCGACGCCCCATCCGCACCCGCGGACCGCAGCTGGAACGCCGGCGAGGCGACGGCGTTCGCGCGCTCACTCGGGATTGACGCGCATCTGGTGGCCGATCTCGACTCGGCTATCTCGGCAGCCGAAAACGGGTCGGGGACCGTCGTCGTGACCGGATCATTCCACACTGTGGGCGATGTGATGTCGCGCTTGCAGGTGTCTCCGTTGGCCACGTAGCTTTCCTGAATGTCACAGAGGGCGTTACCCGGATTTCGCGACTTTTATCCCGAGCAGCTGGCTGTCCGCAACTACCTGATGGCCGTGTGGCGTGAAGTCGCGAGGCGTTACGGGTTCGTCGAATACGACGGCCCCCCGCTCGAGCCGCTCGAGCTCTACACCCGGAAAAGCGGCGACGAAATCGTCGGCCAGCTCTACAACTTCAAGGACAAGGGCGACCGCGACATCGCGCTGCGTCCGGAGATGACGCCGACCCTGGCGCGGATGGTCGCGGCAAAGGCAAACGCCATGCGAAAGCCCATTCGCTGGTTCTCCGTGCCGCAACTCTTTCGTTACGAGCGCCAGCAGAAGGGCAGACTGCGAGAGCACTTCCAGCTCAATGTCGACATCATAGGCGAATCATCTGTCGCGGCCGATGCGGAGCTCCTCGCGGTCGCGATTGACGTTATGCGCGCCGTCGGACTTGGCTCCGGCGATGTGCGCGCGCGTGTCTCCGACCGGCGGCTCCTCGCGGTCGTCCTGACCGAGTCCGGCGTCCGCGAGGCGGAGATGCCTGCGGTCTTCGCCGCAATCGACAAGGCCGGCCGCGAGCCCCGCGACGTGACACTCGGAAAGGTCGAGAAGGTGGTCACGGCCCCCGAAGCACGTCGCGGCGTCGAGCGCGTCCTCGATCGTACGACGGACCTCAACGCCCTTGCCGCCGAGTTTCGCGGGTCGCCCGGGGTCATGGAGGAAATCACGCGCATGCGCGAGTACCTGAACTTCCTCGACGCGCTGGGCGTTGGTGAGTGGATCGACTTCGATCTCTCGATAGTGCGCGGTCTCGCTTACTATACAGGCAAGGTTTTCGAGCTCTTCGACGCCAGGGGAGAGTTTCGCGCGATTTGCGGGGGCGGACGGTACGACGACCTGCTCTCCAACATCGGCGGTGTCGATCTGCCGGCGCTGGGGTTCGGGATGGGGGATGTCGTGCTGACGGAGCTGTTGCGGTCACGGAACCTGCTGCCGATAGCCGAGATGGGGACCGACTTCTGGATTGCCGCCGAAGACGACTCGATGTTGTCCGACGTGATGAACGTGGCGGGGCGACTTCGTGCCAAGGCAAAGAGCGTCGAGTACGCGCTCAAGTCTCAGACGCTATCGCGACAGCTCAAGACGGCGTCGAGCGCCGGAGTGCGAAACGTGCTTTTGCTGCACCGCGACGACTACGCGCAGGGCAACGTGACCGTGAAGACGCTGGCCGATGGATCGGAGCGAAAGGTGGCTCTCGACACGTTTCTGAACTCATTGTAAGGGATCGATGGCAGACGACAAGAAGCTGACGACGCGCTCCGAAGACTTCAGCGCCTGGTACAACGAGCTGGTCCTTCGTGCCGAGCTGGCCGACTACTCACCGGTGCGCGGTTGCATGGTCATCCGCCCGCGCGGCTATGGGATCTGGGAGCGCATGCAGCAGCAGCTCGACCAGATGTTCAAGGACACCGGGCATCAAAACGCGTATTTCCCACTCTTCATCCCCGAAAGCTTTCTCAACAAGGAGGCGGAGCACGTCGAAGGGTTCGCGCCCGAGACCGCGGTAGTGACTCACGGCGGGGGCAAGAAGCTCGAGGAGCCGCTGATCGTGCGCCCGACGTCGGAGACCATCATCTACGCCATGTACGCGAAGTGGGTGCAGAGCTACCGCGATCTGCCGGTGCTGATCAACCAGTGGGCCAACGTGGTGCGCTGGGAGATGCGCACCCGCTTGTTCCTGCGCACCCTCGAGTTCCTGTGGCAGGAGGGACACACCGCGCACGCCACGCACGACGAAGCGGAAGAGGAAACCCGGCGCATGCTGGGCGTCTATCGCGACTTCATGGAGGGCTGGATGGCGATGCCCGTGGTCACCGGGCAGAAGACCGCCGCCGAGAAATTCGCCGGCGCACTCCGGACGTACTCCTGCGAAGGAATGATGCAAGACAACAAGGCGCTGCAGGCGGGGACATCCCACAACCTCGGTCAGAATTTCGCCAAGGCGTTCGAGCTCAAGTTCCAGAGCGAATCCGGGGGAATCGAGTACGCCTGGAATACAAGCTGGGGCGTGTCAACGCGTCTGATCGGCGGACTCGTGATGACACACGGCGACGACAAAGGCCTGCGCGTCCCGCCGCTGCTCGCCCCGATCGAGATCGTCATCGTGCCGATCTGGCGCTCCGAGGAAGACAAGGGACGCGTCAAGGCCGCAGCGCATCTGGTGAAGGAGAGCCTGCTCGGCTGGGAACGTCGCGTCCCTGGACGCCTGCGAGTGCACGTCGACGACCGCGAGGGGATGAAGCCCGGCGCCAAGTACTACGAGTGGGAGCTGCGCGGTATCCCGCTGCGCCTCGAGCTCGGCCCCCGCGATCTCGATCAGAATCAGGCGGTGATGGTGCGGCGCGACACCGGCGAGAAGCGACCCGTATCGTTGTCCTCCGTTGGCGAGGACGCCGCCGACATGCTGCACCTCATTCAGGAGACGATGCTGATCGACGCGCGCGAGCGCAGAGAGCAGAACAGCATCCGCGGCGGAATTACGTACGACCGGTTCCGTGAAGTGATGGATGGCGAAGGCGCGTTCGTCTACGCCGGCTGGTGCGGCGACGCCAAATGCGAGGCCGAGATCAAGGAAGAAACCAAGGCCACCATCCGCGTTTTGCCCGACGAGGAGTTTCACTCAGCCGAGCCACCGAGGAGCTGCCTCAAATGCGGACGCCCCTCGACCGCCGAGGCGCTGTGGGCGAAGGCATATTGACCCGCGGGAGCGCCACGTCGACCACTGAGCGCAAGGATTCTGCGGGGGTGAAGCCGGTGCGCGAAAACGAGGCCCTCCGCTGCGAGGCAGTTTCGCTCGACACCATCGCCCGCGCGGTGGGAACTCCGACGTATGTGTACAGCGCGGCCGCCATTCGCGAGCAGTATCAGCGCCTGAGCGCGGCGCTGTCGAAAGTGGATGCCAGACTTCACTACAGCGTCAAAGCCAATTCCAGCATTGCCGTGCTGTCCCTGCTCAGGCAGCTTGGCGCCGGTCTCGACATCGTTTCGGGGGGAGAGCTCTTTCGCGCTCTCAGGGCCGGCTACTCGGGGAAAGACGTCGTGTTCAGCGGCGTCGGCAAAACCCAGGGCGAGATGGAAGAAGCACTCCGTGCGCAGGTGCTCCTGTTCAACGTAGAGTCCGAGCAGGAGCTCCACGTTCTGGATGCAGTAGCTCGCAGGCTAGGAGCAGTCGCGCCCGTCGCTTTGCGGGTCAATCCGGAAGTGCTCGTGGACACACCGCACCCGTACACGCGGACCGGTGAGAAAGGGATGAAGTTCGGGATCCCATTCGATGAGGCGTTGTCGGTGGCGAAGACCGCGGCCGGCCTGGCCAGCATCCGGCTCCTCGGACTCGACATGCACGTCGGCTCACAGATCTCGCAGTTCGCCCCATACGAGGTCGGACTCCAGCGCCTGCTGCACCTTCGCAAGGAGATCGAGCGCGATACCGGGCTCCGGCTGCAGTATCTCGACATCGGCGGCGGACTCGCGGTCTCCTACGATGCCGAGCGCGGGATCGACGTGACTCAATTCGGAGAAGTCATCGGCGCGCTCGTCGGCGGGTCGGGGTTGAAAATCATCCTGGAGCCGGGTCGGTTCCTGGTCGGGAATGCGGGCGTGCTCCTGACCCGGGTGCTGTACAGAAAACGCAGCGGCGGCAAGGAGTTCATCATCGCCGACGCCGGCATGAATGATCTCCTTCGCCCTTCGCACTACAATGCTTTCCACCGAATCGAGGCGGTGCACCCGACAAACCGCACGACTGTCGCCGACGTCGTCGGGCCCATTTGCGAGAGCGGCGATTTTCTCGCTCTCGACCGCCAGATCGACGACGCCCAGCCGGGCGATCTTCTTGCGGTGCAATCCACCGGCGCTTACGGCTTCGCGATGGCTTCCAATTACAACTCACGGCCGCGGTCAGCGGAGGTCCTTGTCGATGGCAACCGGTTCGCGGTGATCACCAGGCGCGAGAGCTATGACGACCTCGTGCGCAACGAACAGGCGCCCGAGTGGAGGGAAGCGTAATGCGGATCGGTGTGATGGCCGACACCCACGACCGAGTACCCGCGATCGCGGATCTGCTGGATCGCTTCGCGTCCAAAGGCGTGACGATGGTGATGCACGCCGGCGACTACTGCTCGCCGTTCTCCCTCGCCCCGTTCCACCAGAAGGGAATGGCGCTGCTCGGCGTTTTTGGGCGCAATGACGGGGACCGCGAGACCCTTAGCGCGTACGCGGCACGGGGTATGGGAACCGAGATCTACGAGTCGCCCCACAGCTTCGATGTCGCCGGCAAGCGGGTGCTGCTCGTCCACGACATCGCCGAGATCAGCGCGCGGTCGATCGAGTCCCATGATTTCGTGATTCACGGCTCATCTCACCTTCAGACCGAGAAGAAAGTGGGAAGCACGCTGGTGGTGAATCCGGGCGAAGCGTGCGGCTGGATACACGGGAAGTGCACGGCGGCGATTCTCGATACCGAAACAGGGGAGCTGGAACACATCACCCTATGACCAGCCGAATCCTCATCATCGATTTCGGCTCACAGTTCACCCAATTGATCGCCCGACGCGTGCGCGAGGCGCGCGTCTACTCCGAGATCCATCCGCCCAGTCGGACCGTGGAATGGATTCGGGAATGGAATCCGACGGGCATAATCCTGAGTGGGGGCCCGAACTCGGTTTACGGCGAAAATGTTCCGCTGGCCGACCCGGCCGTGCTGGACATCGCGCCCGTGCTCGGCATCTGTTACGGGATGCAGCTCATCGCCCACATCGAGGGCGGCCAGGTGATCCGGACCGATCGGCGCGAGTACGGGCGCGCCCAAATGACCGTGCTCGAGCCCGAAGGCTTGTTCGCGGGATTCTCTCCGAAAGAGCCGGTCACCACCTGGATGAGTCACGGCGACCACATCGAGCAGCCGCCGAGCGGCTATCAGGTCACGGCCGAGAGCAACGGCAATCCGATCAGCGCGTTTCGACACGTGACACGCGAGATCTACGGCGTGCAATTCCATCCGGAAGTCGCGCACACGCCGCGCGGCCGCGAGGTGATCTCCAATTTCCTGTTCGGCATCTGCAAGGCGGAGCCGAGCTGGACCACTGGCACCTTCATCGAGGAAGAGGTCGCGCGGATCAGGCAGATGGTGGGTAAGTCACGCGTGATCTGCGGCCTCTCCGGCGGTGTCGATTCGTCGGTGGCCGCGGCGCTGGTGCATCGCGCGGTCGGGGATCAGCTGACGTGCATCTTCGTCGACACCGGCCTGCTCCGCCTCCACGAGCGCGAGCAGGTGGAGCGGACCTTCCGCGCCAACCTCGGCATCGAGCTGATCACCGTCGACGCGGAGGAGAGGTTCCTCACTGCACTGGCGGGCGTGGAAGATCCGGAGAAGAAGCGAAAAATCATCGGCCACAC
>DASXGU010000261.1:0-4155 GCA_036488915.1 Gemmatimonadaceae bacterium
TTACTGCTGTCTTGCCCGCGCGGAAATGACCGGCCGCAACCATGACCGTCGCGAGGGAGAAATCGACAATGCAGAAACGGATGCTTGGGAAACAAAGGCTGGAGGTCTCGGCTATCGGGTTCGGCGCCATGGGCATGAGTCAGAGCTTCGGGCCGTCGGGGCCGCGAGATGAAATGATCGCCTTGCTGAGAGCGGCGGTGGAACGGGGTATCACTTTCTTCGATACGGCCGAGGTGTATGGTGGTGGACACAACGAGGAGCTCGTCGGCGAAGCACTCGAGCCCTTCAAGGGGCTGGTGGCGATCGCCACGAAGTTCGGCTTCAAGGATCCCGCCGCCGGTCCGGCGGGAGGTCTGGATAGCAGTCCCCAACGCATCAGACAGGTCGTCGAGACTTCGCTCAAGCGACTCAGGGTGGATTCGATCGATCTGCTCTATCAGCACCGCGTCGATCCAGCGGTTCCGATCGAAGACGTGGCGGGAACCGTCAAGGATCTCATCGGAGAAGGAAAGGTCAAGCACTTCGGTCTCTCGGAGGCGAGCGCGAAAACCATTCGCCGGGCGAACGCCGTGCATCCCGTGACCGCCCTGCAGAGCGAATACTCAGTGTGGTGGCGCGAGCCTGAGCGCGAGATCCTGCCAACGTGCGAGGAGCTCGGCGTTGGCTTCGTTCCGTTCAGCCCGCTGGGCAAAGGCTTCCTCACCGGCAAGATCAACGAGACGACGAAGTTCGACGCCACCGACTTTCGCAATTCCGTCCCGCGATTCAGCCAGGAGAACCGAAAGGCGAATCAGACCATCATCGACGTGCTCAGTCGCATGGCGCAGCGGAAGAAGGCGACTCCGGCTCAGGTTGCGCTGGCGTGGCTGCTCGCCCAGAAACCCTGGATAGTGCCGATTCCGGGAACACGAAGGCTCGAGCGTCTCGAAGAAAACATTGGCGCCGCATCCGTCGAGCTGACGCCAGGTGATCTAAGGGATATCGAGAACGCTGCCTCGACAATTGCGATAAAGGGCGCGCGCTATTCCGAAGCCGCGGAAAGAATGATCGATCGCTGACTCAGAGGTGGAACCCAGGCGACAAGGGCGCGGCTACGCGGAATGACGTCTGGTTTCTCCGTGTGGGCCGACAGAGCGCCGCGATGGGTGAGAACTCCCGAGAATTCACCGCGCAGTACGGCGAACATTTCGTCTTCAGCGATCTCCGTAGGCGATCTGTGGCTGTGGCGTGGCGGAAGGTCCGGGTAGTATCCCATGAGCACGAGTTGAATGAAACCAACGATTGTACTGCATTTTTGGTGCGGACCGGCCGGGATGCGCGCGATTATTATCGGCTCTTCCCGCTTCCGACCTTGAGTCGATTCACGATTGCGGCGACGTGCAAGGCGGTGGTATCGAGAGCCGGAAGATCGCCGGTGTCGGACAGGAGCAGCGTCAGCTCGGTTCCACCGAGAATGATGCCGTCGATCTTCTCCTCGCGGCGGAGCCTTCGGATAACCGATAGGACACCATCCCGCGTCTCGTCGCGGAAGTCGCCCTTGAGCAGCTGGCCGACGTAACGCTCGTGAATCCAGGTTCGCTCGTCGGGGCTGGGAGAGACCACTTCGATCCCATCCCTGGCGAATACCGCAGGGTAGAACTTGCCTTCCATGGTGAAGCGGGTACCCAACAGTCCAACACGATGGAGTCCAATCCTTTGCGCCTCGTCGGCGCACGCCTCCACGATGCTCAGAACGGGGATTGGAGCTCTTGCCGCGAGCTCGTCGTAGACAACGTGTGGAGTGTTTGCCGCCATGGCGGCGAAATCGGCGCCAGCGGCAGCGAGCCGATCGAGCGACGCAGCGAGATACTCCACCAACGATTTTCTGTCGTGCTCGACGAGCTGAAGTCCGAGGTCGACGTCGAGGCTGTCGATGACGATCGACGGCGACGATTGTGGATCATCGCGTCTCCACTCGGCGATGATCCGACGGTAGTAATCGATGGTGGACTCGGGACCCAAACCGCCGACGATTCCGAGTGTGGTCACGAGTTTAGGGGGCGCAAAATGCCGCCCGGGAGTCGAACCCGGCAGAGGTTCCGGCGCCCATTGTGCAGCGTGGGAATCGAACCCACCGCACCGGCCTTCCTCTGGCGAACCGCGACACGGCTTCGAAACCTACAACGAAGGGCGGCTTCGCGATAAGAGCTACGGCGACCTTCTATTTACCTCACGAGTTGGATGATGGACGTATCGGCCGTGCTCGGGGACGGCGATTGCATCGAAGTTGTCGGCAAGGGAGTGCAACGCGCTTCGCATGTGCGCTCCCTTCATCGCCCGGCCATGACCCGTGACCGCCAGCTCGGGCTCCAGCGCTGCGAGCTGCTTCACCGATTCCTTCGCTGACTCCCAGTCGGGGGTGTAATACATCGGTGGGCCATGCATCTCCGGCTCCTGTCTCGCCGCGGCATAAATCGACTCCTGCCGGGTGGTGACGAATGCATCGCCGGCGATTATGGTGCGATCGGATTCTCTCCACAGAGAGACGTGGCCCGGCGAGTGACCGGGTGTTGGGATCCATCGCCAGCCCGGCATGCCGGGTACGCTGCCGTCGGCGGGGAGGGTCATCAGCCGGGAGCCGATGTTGATGGGTCCGCGCGGATAGAATGTCGACATTGCCGCCAGCATTCCGCCGCCGACGGTTGGATCGGGAGGCGGATACGACAAGCGGCCATCGAGATACGGCAGCTCCATCTCATGCGCGTACACCGGAACGTCCCACTTCTCGGCCAGCTCTTCCAGGGCACCGACGTGATCGAAGTGGCCGTGGGTCATCACGATCGCTGCTGGACGCGAGTCCTCGCCGAATCGCCTGGCGGTCGCGCGACCGATCATACCGGCGGTGCCGACGAGTCCGGCATCGATCAGAACCCACTTGTCGCTGCCGGAACCCGGAGCGCCATAGTAGACGACGTTTACAATTGCCAATCGTTCATAGCCGAGGTCGGGCGCCACCTCGTGAACTCCGCCCTCATGCGCCGTATCGGCGCGATCTTTCGGGTCGAGAGGAATTTGTTTTGTCATACCCGCTAGCGGGCAACAGCCGTTCCACGAGAAAACAGATGACTGGACTGTAGCCCCGACTACCTCTGCAGTCGTAACTGAAGTGATGAGCTAGTCTTAAGACCCGAATGCCGAAGAATTTCCTCGAGGGAAACGACGCGTGACCGACGTTAGCATCCGTCCAGCCTCAGCCGCAGATCTCCCGGTCATTGGCCGGCTCGGCGCGCTTCTGGTGCGCACTCATTACGAGTTCGATCCGAAGCGCTTCATGGCACCGATGCCGGGACTCGAGAAAGGATACGGCTCGTATCTCGGATCGCTTCTCGACGATCCTGACATCGTTATTCTCGTTGCCGATCAGGGAGGAGAAGTGATCGGCTACACCTATGCTGGCATCGAAGGAACCGACTACATGTCGCTGCGCGGACCAGCCGGCGCGTTGTACGACATCGTGGTGGACCCCGACCACCGCGGGCGTGGCGTCGGCCGAATGCTCCTCGACGCGACGCTCACGGCACTCAAATCCAAAGGAGCGCCACGGGTGGTGCTCGAGACTGCCGAGCAGAACGAGCACGCCCAGCGGCTGTTCGAGCACGCCGGGTTTCGCCGTACGATGATCGAGATGACGCGCGAGCTCGACTAACTGCGGATGTAGTGCAAACCAACGACCCCGCTCGGATATGACTTCGCCGAGCTGAGGGCGAACGTTGCATGAACGCCGCCAGGGAGCAGGCGCTTCCCGCCGCCAAGCGTGAGCGGATAGAGCAGCAGGTGAAGCTCGTCGACGAGATCGGCCTCGAGGAGAGCGTGCACGAGCTGGCTGCTGCCATCGGTCATGATGTTCTTTCCCGGCTCCGCCTTGAGCGCACGGACGGACTCGATGACGTTATCACGAATGATGGTGGTGTTCCGCCAGATCGGCTTGTCGAGCGTCTTCGAGACCACGTACTTCTTTGGCGCGTTCATCATGTCCCCGAACTGGTCGCCGGCCGGCATTGGCTCGAAGGCGTTGGCGTGGGTCACGTAAGTCTTGCGGCCCAGCAGGAATGCATCGACGTCCTTCATCATGGCGCCGAAGGACGCGCCGATTTCGTCGTGCCAGTAGGGCCAGGT
>DASXGU010000271.1:0-2604 GCA_036488915.1 Gemmatimonadaceae bacterium
CAAGCTACCCGTCATTGTCCCCTTTCCTTCCGATCGGCGGGGCGTCTGATTGTGATCTGCTTCGCTCGGCGAGTAATCGCCGTTCGTCTCAGGTTTCTGCCCGGCGCAGGGCCGCCTTGATGCGCGCGATGAAGCGAGCGGGCTCGATCGGCTTTTCGATGTAGTCGTCTGCTCCTGCATCCATCGCCGCAACTTCCGTTTCCGCCGCCTGGGCGCCGGTGAGCACCACGATCGGGACTCTCGCCGTCGATGCCGACGTCCGCATCCGATGGAGTACCTTGAAGCCGCTGACCGTCGGCATGTCGAGGTCAAGCACCATCAACCCGCATTCCCCGCCCGCGTCGAAGTGATCGATCGCCGCGGCGCCATCCGAGAACTCGGTGACGTCAAAGTCATTTTGCTCGAGCAGCGCTCGAGCCAGCGTGCGGACAGTTGGGTCGTCGTCCACGAGCAGAATGCTCACGCGCGCCGTCGCGGGAGGACTATCTGTGATACCCTCGCCCAGGACCCGCTCCACTTCTTCAAGCGTCGTGGTTCCCCGGCGGACTTTCTCGAGCGCCACTTCGCGCATCGACCTCATTCCCGCCGCCAGCGCCGCGCGGTGCAGCTCCAGCGAAGTCGTTCCCTTCGCGATCGTTTCGAGCAGCGCCGGCGTCGGGAAAAAAACCTCGTTTACCGGAGTGCGGCCGCGATAACCGGTCATCCCGCAGTCGCGGCAGCCGACAGCACGCACCACGGGCTTGACGCCGTACGCCGCCGCCAAGCGAGCCTCGTTGCCAACCAGCTTCCCGTTGACGCGCTGGACACATTTCGGACACATCTTGCGCACCAGACGCTGTGCCACGATGCCTCGCAGCGCGCCGGCGATGCTGGCGCGGTCCAGTCCAAGGTCGACGAGTCGGGGAATGACGCCGAGTGCATCATTGGTGTGGAGCGTCGCCAGAACCAGGTGCCCCGTCATCGCTGCCTGCACGGCCACCGCGGCGGTTTCCAGATCGCGTATTTCCCCGACGAATACCACATCCGGGTCCTGCCGCAGAATAGCCCGCAGCGCCGATGGAAACGTCACTCCCCGCTTCGGCTCGACCTGGATCTGGGTGATTCCGGCCAGCTCGTATTCGACTGGATCCTCGACCGTCATGATGTTGACTTGTCCGGTGGCCAGCTCGCGCACCGCCGCGTACAGCGTCGTCGTCTTCCCTGATCCGGTTGGGCCGGTCACGACCACGATTCCTTCGCGAAACGCCAGCATCTGCCGGAATCGCTGCAGCTCGAGCTCCACCACATCGAGCTCCGATAGGCGCGGAGCTCCGCTCGGATCGAGAATCCGGATCACGACCTTCTCCGCTTCCCGGGTTGGAACCGTCGAGATGCGGAGGTCGTAGTGCTTGCCGCGCACCTCAATGCGGGCGCGTCCGTCCTGCGGGCGATGCCTGTCGGCGATATCGAGCTTGGCGAGAATCTTGATTCGCGATACTATGCGGACCATCGCTGCCTGCGGCAGCTGCATGTGCGCTCGCATCACGCCATCGACGCGGAACCGGACCACAGCGTTGACTCCCGGCTCCATGTGCACGTCGCTCGCGCGCTCGAGGATCGCGGTCTGGAGGACAATGTTTGCCAGCTTGACGATCGGCGCGGCGTCGAACTCGTCCCGCGCGAGCGGTGCCGCGACTTCCTCCTCGAGAACTCTCACATCTTCGATCGCGCCGGCGGCCAGCGAATCGACGACGGACTCGAACGCTCGATCGGGCGAATAGCGGAGATCGATTGCCGTGTTCAACGCATTTGAATGCGCCACCTCAAATACGGGTGTTCGGCTTGAAACGAATCCGATAGCCTGCTCGGCGGCGTAGTCCTCAGGGTTTGCCGTCGCGACGATCAGCTGCCGGTCAGTTTGTCGGAGCGGCAGCACTTTGTGGCGGCGTGCGGTCGCTTCGGGCACGAGCTTGAGCGCGTGGGTTTCCGAGGACGAGAGCTGCGCGACAGGCATCTTGAAATGCTCGGCGACAAGGCGCGTGAGCGCGTCTTCTCCGATGGCGCATACTTCCCCAGCCATCGCCCACGCCTCTTCCGTCGAAGTGCTCCCTGGAATGTTCAGGCGATCGGCGTTCGCCAGATTGGCGCGCCGTGCGATGTCCACGATCCAGTGCTGCTTGACCGCGCCGCGCTGGGGCTGTGTATCCGCGATCACTTGAGCGCCATACCGGCCAAGGTGCTCAGTACCCCCGTTTTCTGCGCTCTTATCTCCTCGAACAGATCAGGCACCGATTCGAGCTTGCCGCTGCGCGCGGCCTCCTCCATCCGGCTCAACGCACCCCCCAACATCTCGGCCCGGATCGTGATGGCTCCCGACTTGAACGCATGCGCGGCGCTCTGGATGGCGCCCGGATCTTGGCTTTCCACGGCCCTTTCGAGAGCAGCGAAACGGACTGGACAGTCCCGGGCGAAAGTGTCGAGCAGCATTTCGAACATCTCTTCAACGCCTCCTTCCCTGAGGTCGTTGCGAAATCGCTCGAGGTCGATGAACGGGGTTGGGCGCCCGCCGTAGCCTCTGTTCACTCCCGATCGAGAGATCATCCTGGCGGCGTCCCACCATCGTCG
>DASXGU010000026.1:0-7432 GCA_036488915.1 Gemmatimonadaceae bacterium
CTCTGATCCGCAGGCCACGCCGGTTTGTCCGGGCGAAACGCAGATGGATCAGGCAGAGCGCCCAGCTCCAGAAGACCCAGGAAATTCGATCCGGTAAGCTCATAGTGCGAAGCATGACGAGGGCAACACCAATGCCGCCGCCCGCAAATCCTATGGTGCTGGCGGGCTCGAACGCCATTCGTCGTGCGATAACCTGAACCGCGCTGTGGCGGCGCTCGGCAATCGTCCGTCTGATGGCCACATCCAGAGCGGCAGGCGTCATCGACCGCCAACCGGGGATCCGCATCACGCTCCACGCCGGGGCGGTGCGACCCCAGCCGTGATTGTCGGAGGCGGCCACGGTCGCGAGGTCGAGTCTCGATGCGAGAGCGAGGACCGCCTCCCGGTCGCGCGCCGACTGCGCCAGCCCGCGCGGAGACCCGTCGGAAATCTCGACTCCCGCCAGGCGGACCTTGCCGCTGGTGATGGTACGCGGGATTCGCAGCAGGTTACCCGGCAGCGCGAGGAAGATGAGCGGCGGCGCGGCGCCGCCGTCGGCCGTTACCGCGGCGTCCTTCCAGTCGGGCGACGTGATGCGCGTATGGAGGGGATCTACGCCGATGAGGATGGGATGCTCGCCCATGTCACGAAGCTCGACGCCCGGAAGCAGGACCGTGCCGGCGCCCGCCAGTAACGGATTTGTGGCCATCCCGTCGAGCGCGCCATCGAAGTTACTGTGGTCGGTCACGTAGACCGCATTGAATCCGGCGTTCGAGTGCCAGTCTCGATTCTGCTCGGCGTCGAAACCGGCTCGACCATCGTGCGAGGAAGACGTGTGGCTGTGGAAATCGACGGTCAAAAGGTCCGGATCGCTCAGCGCGATGGACGCCATCGGACGCCGGGCGACCAGGAGGAGCCCGGTGATCGCGACCGCGCAGCCGAGAAAGCGGAGAGCAAGCCTCAGCCACCTTGCCGGCTCGAACCGGCGGCGCAGCGCGATCAGCGCGAACACCACCGCGCAGGAAGCCAACGTCGCGGCGTACTGATTGGGCGACAGCAGCGTCAGCGCGTCGAAGACGTCCGAAAGCGGCGCGATGAGGTTGTAGCCAATCGATGTGTGGAGACCGGCCGAGAGACGAGCGTCGGGGCGGACGGCGTCGATGAGGGGCGTCAGCGAAAAAATCGATGCTGTAGCGATCGCCGCCGTTATCGCCAGCGGCCAGCGGTAGCGCGGAAGTCGTCGAAGTTTCGGTGGCTGCACGCCGGCTGGGAAGAATGGTGAAAGCTGACTGCGCTTAGACTAGACGCACGACCTGTCCTTATGATGACACCGCGGCCACTCCGCGCTCGGGGAAGGTTACCACCACCCTCGTCCCTTTGCCTGGCTGTGAAGTTATCGAAATCTCGGCGCCGTGCTCCTGGGCGATCCAGCTGGCGATAGAGAGGCCAAGACCGGCGCCATCGGTTCTGCTGCGCGCGGTCTCTCCGCGAAAAAAGCGGCGGAATACCAGACCCAGCTCATGCGGGCTGATGCCGATTCCCGTATCCTCCACCACGAACGTCGGAGCCGTCGGAGGCATCGACACCCTGATGCCGACGTGTCCCCCCGGATCCGTGAACTTTACGGCGTTGTCGAGGAGAATCATGATCAGCTGCCTGATCAGCGTCGGGTCGCCCGAGATGGGTGCTTCCTCGAACTCGTCGACGCTGACCGTGACGTTCTTGGGTCTTGCCATCGCCTCCGCGGCCGCGGCGGCGTCGACCGCGATGTCGTCGAGGAAGATCGGCTGCTTCTCGATCTGCCTCTCGCCGGCATCTGCCCGCGCCAGCACCAGCAGGCTGTCGACGATTCCGCCGAGCCGCTTGGCTTCGACCTCGACACTTCGCAGCGTGGCGACGTAAGTCGACGAGTCCCGCGGCTGCTGCAGCGCGATCTCCGCCCGCGACCGAAGGATGGTGATCGGCGTACGCAGCTCGTGGGCGGCGTCGGCCATGAATCGCCGCATGAACTCGATCGAGCGCTCGATGGGAGCGGTCGACTGGCGCACCAGCAGAAATCCACCGGCCGCGACCAGGAAGAGCGCGGCAAAAGCAATTGCGATGAACGCCGTGATGAGATCGGCGTATCTGTCTTCCAGCTCCTCCTGATCGGCGACCGCGACGGCGACCATTTGCTGCCCCGAAGACAGCGTCAGCCGCACGGCGTGCAGCCTCAGCGTTTTATCGTCCGGGGTGTCGCGCGCGGCGATGACCTGTCCGGTTTTGCCAGCCTCCCGCGCCGCTTCTCGTATCCAGGGGTCGGCCTGCACCGGCTTGATCGGGTTGCCGTTGATGTCGAGCAGATAGAGGACGCGATCGGGGATGTTGAGCTCATCGACGGCGTCGACCACCCGACCGCGCGCGCTGGCTTGCTCCTGCTCCCTGATCTTCGCCGCGCGAACCAGCTCCTGCGTCGCGTTCTTGAGCGAGTCGTCGAGCTGCTGGGACAGCTGGTAGGTGATTACGATGAAGAGGCCAGCGCCGAGCAGGACGATGATCAACCCGAACGTCGCGACGTACCATATTGTGAGGCGCAGCCGCAGGCGGACGAGGCGCTTGATGCCGAGCCGCGACGAGCTCGCTTCAGTCGCCAAAGCGATATCCGGCTCCGCGCACAGTCTGGATCAATTTCACGGGATACTCGTCGTCGATTTTCCGGCGCAGACGTCGCACCAGCACCTCGAGCACGTTGGTGAAAGGATCGTGATTCTCATCCCACACGTGCGCGGTGATGGCCGCGCGATCGACGACCTGACCAGGATGCAGTACGAAGAACTCCAGCAGCGAGAACTCCTTGGCGGTCAGCTCGATCTTTTTCCCCGCGCGCCGTACCCGCTGCGCCTCGAGATCGACCTCCAGATCGGCGACGCGCAGGGTCTCGGGAAGCGGTGCGCCGCGGCGCCTCGCCAGCGCCCGAACCCGGGCGAGGAGCTCGCGAAACGCGAACGGTTTGGTGAGATAGTCGTCAGCGCCGACATCGAGTCCCGCCACGCGATCATCGACCGTGTCCCGCGCGGTAAGCATCAGAATGGGCGTGGCGAGCTCCCGCGCTCTCAGCTCCCGGCACAGGTCGAAGCCGCTGCCGCCCGGAAGCATCACGTCCAGTATGATGACGTCGAAGGTTCCGAGCACCGCCTTCATCTTGCCGTCGGCGTACGTCGCGACGGTCACGACCTGGACGCCGTGCTCGCCGAAGCCGGTCTTGATGATTGCCGCCAGGCCAGGGTCATCTTCGACAAGAAGAACTCGCATTGACGCCAATCTACACGGAGATGCTCGAACGTCTACACTGTGTAATCAGCACGACAGCTTGTGCCGATATGATTCGATCTGACATCCGCCCGCGTCCCCCAAACATCGCGTGGGCTTCAGATCAACCTCGAGGGAGGAAGCATGAATAAAGTGTTAGCGGTCGTAGTCGCCCTTGCCGCCAGCGCCACCGTGGCCGCTGCGCAGGGAACTGCCACCACCATGAGCAAGAGCACCGCGAAGACGCCGCAGGCCGCCAAGACGACCCGCGTCCGTCACACCGTGAAGAAGGCCGAGAGCCAGGCCGCGCTCCAGAAGGAAGCGAAGATCTCCGAGGAGACGGCGCGCGCCACGGCGCTGAAGGAAGTTCCGACCGGCACGGTGAAGTCGAGCGAGCTGGAGAGAGAGAACGGAAAGTTGATCTATTCGTTCGACATCACAGTCCCTGGCAAGACGGGCATCGATGAAGTGAACGTCAACGCCATCGACGGCTCGGTCGTCGCCAAGTCGCACGAGACTCCGAAGTCCGAGAAGAAGGAAGCGGCGCAGGAAGCCAAGGAAAAGAAGACGGCGACCAAGAAGTAACAGTCGCGTGTAGTTCGCGGCGCCGCCGGTAAGATCGCTGACGGGTGGGCCGAGGCCTGGAATATGCCTTGTCCCACCCGACTCGTTCCCTCCACCCGACAGCGTAAATTTCGCGATGCGACTTTTTTCTCAGACCACCGCCATCACGGTTCTTTTTGCGTCGGTGGTCGGAGCGCAGCGTCCGATCACCCGGGCGGATGCGGTCGCCTCCGCGCTCGATCGGGGAGCCAGAGCCGCTGTGGCACGCGCCGACACCCTTGTCGGATCCGCGCAGCTGCTCGCTGCCCGCCAGTGGGAGAACCCGAGTCTCGCACTTACATACTCGAAGTCCCTGCCGACTTACCACGAGATTCTCGATCTCCCGATCGACCTCTTTGGTGTGCGCTCCGCGCGAATAGGGTCCGCGCAATCGGCGAGGCTCGCCAGCCAGTTTCGCTTTCGTTTCGAGCGCGCGGCCGCGGCGCTCGATGCCGACACTACGTACACTCGTGCGCTGGCGGCGCTCGAGCACGTCCGCCTGTCGCGACGGAACGCGCGCGATGCCGACAGTCTGCGCCGAATGTCGGTGGTGCGGCGTGATGCGGGCGACGCTAGTGAGCTCGACGTTCTGCTCGCGACCGTCAACTCCGGCCAGGCGGCCAACCAGGCTGCCGCCGACTCGCTTACCTACGTCTCGACGCTGTTCGATCTGCAGAACGTGATGGGGCTGGACAGCGATATGATTGCCATAACCCCGACGGACTCCCTGACGCTGCCGGCCGCAGCCATCGGAGACATCGGCGCGCATGCGCTGCCGATCATCGCGGCCGAGCACGCGTTGACCGCGGCGGAGCTGTCCGTTCGTGCCCAGCGGCGAAGCATCTTCACTCCGCTCAGCATCCAGGCCGGCATCGAGCACGGCGATCCTTCGCAGCCGGGCATTCTTCCGACCTTCGGCGTGTCGGTTCCGCTGCCGCTCCTCAATCGAAATCGCGGCGCCATCGCCGAGGCCGAGGCCGAGCGCGAGCGCGCACGGGCCGAGCTCGCGCTGGTGACGCTGGAAACGCGGGCCACCATCGGCCGTGCAGCGAGAGCGCGAACACTGGCGCTGGAAAGAATTCAGCGCGATCGCGTGCTGGTGGAAAGCGCGGGGCGCATTGCCGCGATGTCGCTCACCGCTTACCGTGAAGGCGCTCAGGGGCTGCCCGCGGTGCTCGAGGCCCAGCGAAACGCGCGCGAGGTCCTTTCTCAGTACATTGACGACCTCGCCGAGGCCTGGATCGCTACCGCGACTCTCCGACTCTACAACCCGGACGCGACCACACCATGAAGCGCATCTTAATGCTTGGACTCGGGGTGCTCGCACTGGCCTGCCGCTCGCAGGAATCGACTCAGGACGCCGCCGCGGTCGTGCAGGTAAAGACAGCGATCGCGACCATGCAGCCGTTTGCTGAAGTGATAAACTCGATCGGCACAGTGAGCGCCCGGAGCGGCCATCTGGCCTCGCTGAGCGCCCCGGCCCCTGCGCGCATCGCAACGGTGTACGTCTCGCAGGGCGCGAAGGTCGCCGCTGGAGATCCGCTGGTGGCGTTCGAGCAGGCTCCGTTCGTCGCCGCCGCGCAGAGCGCCGAAGCGGCGCTCACCGCCGCCGAGCAGAACTATTCGCGCGCCAGACGTCTCGCCGACGCCGGCATCGTTCCCCGCAAGGACGCCGAGCAGGCGGCGACCGAGCTCGCCCAGGCGCGCGCCGCCGCGTCGGTGGCTCGGCGCGCCGAGCAGCTCGCCACTCTCCGCAGCCCGATTTCCGGCGTCGTCACCCGGCTCAACGCGCCCATCGGCGCTTCGGTCGATGTAAGTCAGCCGGTGGTGGAGGTCGCGGACCTCAATGCGCTCGACATCGTCTTCAACGTCTCGCCTTCTGACGCCGCGCGGATCGCGCCCGGCGCATCCGTCACGCTCAGCGCTGGGGAAAGCGCCAAGGGTGAAGCCCTCGGCGTTGGACACATCATCGACGTCGGCGGCGCGGTCGACACCGCTACGCGCAGCGTTGCCGTTCGGGGCCAGGCTCCGCCAACCGCCAGGCCACTGAGAATCGGCGAGACCATCTTCGGCCAGATCGCAACGGCGGTGCACCCGCGCGCGATCGTAGTCCCCGTTGCCGCGCTCGTGCCTGAGGGCGATGCCTTCAAGGTCTTTGTGGTCACCAACGGCAATCTCGCCCGCGAGCGCAAGGTGACGGTCGGACGTCGCACGGAGTCCAGTGCCGAGATCGTGTCGGGGCTCGCTGCCGGTGAGCGGGTTGTGACGGAAGGGGCTTACGGGCTGGAGGACAGCGTCAAGGTCGTCCAGGCGAAATAGTGAAATCCCTCTTCGACGGCCTGGCGGCCCAGCGGCGCTTCGTTTACCTGATCGTGACCCTGCTGAGCGCCGGTGGAATCTACGCGGCGCTTCGTCTACCCTCGGCGATTTATCCCGAGCTGGCGTTCCCGCGGATTCTGGTGGTGGCGGAGGGATCTTCACTCGGAGCCCGGCAGATGCTCTTCTCCGTGACTCGCCCCATCGAGGAAGCGGTCAGCATCGTGCAGGGCGTCGCGCGGGTCACGTCGCGCACCATCCGCGGTGGCACCGAGATCGGAATCACCTTTTCCGACAACACCGACATGACCTACGCCTTGCAGCAGGTGCAGGCGCGGGTGAATCAGGTGCGCACCTCTTTGCCCGGCGAGATGGACATCGAAGTCGAGCGGATGACGCCGTCGCTGTTCCCGATTCTCTCGTACAACCTCGAGGGTGGCGACCCCGCCACGCTGTACGACATCGCCCGTTATCAGATCAAGCCGCTGCTGTCCCGGGTACCAGGGGTCGGCAGGGTGGATGTACAGGGCAGCGATGTCCGCGAGATCGAGGTCATCGCCGATCCGGCACGGCTCGCCGCGCAACGATTGACGTACGAGGACCTGGCGAATGCCATCCGCCAATCGACGGGCGTTACCGCAGTCGGCCGGCTGCCACAGGACTACAGGCAATACCTGGTGGTGTCGGCGCAGGAGGCCCACACTCCCGACGACATTGGCGCGATCGTCGTCAGCAACGGTCTTCGCGTTCGCGACGTGGCGACGGTGACGCTGGGGACCGGGGACCACGTTCGCATCATCGCCGGCGACGGCAAGCCGGCGGCACTGCTCAACATCACGCGACAGCCGGGTGGAAATACCCTCGCAATCGTCGACAGTGTCGCCAGCCTGGCGAAGGCCGTCGGGCCCACGTTGCCGCCCGGGGTCAAGCTCAAGCCGGTCTACGACCAGGGCGCGCTGGTGCGCGACGCCATGAAATCTGTGCGCGACGCCATGATCATCGGTGCTGTGCTGGCCGTAATCATCCTGCTCCTGTTCCTGCACCACGCGCGCATCACCGCCATCAGCGCTTCCTCGATTCCACTGACGCTGGCCATCAGTGTTTTCGCGATGTACCTGATCGGGCAGACCTTCAACCTGATGACCCTCGGCGCAATGGCGATCGCCATCGGCCTGGTGATCGACGATTCGGTGGTGATCACGGAGAACATCGTCCGCCATCTCCGCCTCAACCCCAATCGGCACGA
>DASXGU010000112.1:0-15324 GCA_036488915.1 Gemmatimonadaceae bacterium
CGCAGCCGTCTGGTACGTGCGCGGTGGCGCTGCGAACGAACCGGTAGGTCGGCTTTCGACTATTGCATAGTGGCTGGCAGGTTTAGATTGCCTGCGGCTCCAAGGTGCGCGATCACCGAACGTCCACGCCCCCGTAGCTCAGGTGGATAGAGCAGCGGTTTCCTAAACCGTTGGCCGGGTGTTCGAGTCACCCCGGGGGCACTTTCCCGCAGGATCTCCACTCTCATTTTGGTACGACGAGAATGACCGCATCAGGCACCCCAGTTCACAAACGCAAATCTGACGACGAAGGCATTTCAGAATGGCTCGCGCTCCACAAACGCGAGGCCACCTGGGCTGTAGTCGCTGTTGCGGTAATCGTCGCCGGAATCTGGTTCTACGAGCGGTCCCAGGCGCTCAAGGCCCAGCGGGCGGAGACGGCTTACTTCCAGGCCCGTCAGTCCGTGCTGGCGGGAGGGAACCAAGCCCAGGCCGTCTCGAATCTCCAAAAGGTCGCGACGCGGTATGAGGGGACCCAGGCCGGTGCCCAAGCCGCGCTGACCCTCGCCCAGGCGCTTTACGATCAGAAGAAATACAAGGAGGGAGTCGACGCCCTGAAAGGCGCCGAAGGGACTGCCCCCGACGATTTCAAAGCTTCGATTCACAGCCTCGAAGCGGCCGGATATGAAGGGCTCAAGAACTATGTGGCCGCAGCTCAGCAGTACGAGGAAGCGGGGAAAGTGACTCGCTTTCCGGCGGACAAAGCCGAGTACCAGGCGGACGCCGCTCGAGACTACACGACTGCCGGAAAGACAGATCGGGCCATAGCGATCTGGACCGAGCTGGCCAAAGACGAGACCAACCCGTTGGCGGCCGAGGCCAAGGTCAGGCTCGGTGAGCTGACGGCGAAGCCCATGCAGGCCTGAGCTCAGCTCAAGGTCTGATATGTAGAGCCGCTCGAACCGAGCGGCTCTTTCGTTTCCTGGCCACTGAACCCGACCGATGGCTACCGCCAACCCTGTTGGTCAGTTTTCCGGTGTGACGAAGCGGCGGTAGAGAGGCGAGGCGGATAGGTCCAGTGCGGGCGGTGCCCTAGCTGAGGAGGCATATGCGTATAAGATAGATTATGTCAACCAAGCCATGTGGTTAAGTGTGGAGAAGTCCAATTGCTCGGGCCACTGATCCTCCAACTGCCAACTATGACGGGCTTTAGGCAGTACGGCTGAGAAATCGGTTCATCTCTGCTACCACCGACAGCTGGATAACGCTGTGCCGACAGTCTGTCAGTCGGCCTCGCGTAAGACGCCCTCGAAGACGATTCGTCCTTCGCCGCGAAGCGACGGAAACCAGGTAGTGCCCTGGCGCTTGAGCGTCACCGTCAAAGGCAGCGAGGAACGGGTCCAGAGAGTGGTCTCCGCCCCAGATTCGCCCCAATGATTGAGCGCGATTGCCGTTGCCACGGCGCCGGTGCCGCACGCCAGAGTTTCCGCCTCGACTCCCCTCTCGAAGGTCCGGTAGGCGAAACCCCCGGCAGGACGCTTGGCGACGAAGTTCACGTTCGCGCCCTCCGCCAGCATGGGGTGGTGCCTGAGCTCAGGACCACGACCTGTCACATCGGCTGACTCCACGTCCAGGATCTCGACTACCACGTGGGGTACCCCGACTAGAGCGTAGGCAAGTCGTCGCTCCCCAGGCCTCATGCCGAGGTCGCTGGCATCCGCGCGAACTTCTTCCACGGACTCGAGGTCGACCTCTGGGAGCCCATCCCGGACCCGTGCCTTGAGCGCGCCAGCTGCTGTTTGCAGCACGAACCCCGTGGCCGAAGCGATGCCGAGCTCGACCGCCAGACTCGTGCTGCAAAGGCTCGCGTTGCCACAGAGGGCTGCCTCGGACCCGTCGCTATTGTAGTAGCGCATCCGGACCTCGCCCGGGCCGCCCTTTTCGATGAAAACGACCCCATCGGCCCCCACCCCGGTCCCCCGTGCGGCCAGCGATCGGATGCTGGCAACGTTCTCCAGGTTGGCCGCAGGACCCGCAGTGGAATCGAAGACGACGAAGTCGTTCCCCGAGCCGGTCATTTTGTAGAAGCGCTGCCCCGCGCCGCGACGCATCATCAAATCCTCCCGATCAGACTCCACCAGCGCAGGCGCCAGACCATCCAGATCGCTTCACGGACGATCTTTTTCGACATCTTGCTCTCGCCTTCGGTGCGGTCGACGAAGATGATCGGTATCTCGACCAGGCTGAAGCCTCGCTTCCATGCCCTAAAGGACATCTCGATCTGAAATGCGTAACCGTTGGATCTGACTGCACTTAGATCAATCGACTCGAGTACATTCCTACGAAAGCACTTGAACCCGCCGGTGGCGTCGAAGACGGGCAAGCCGGTGATTCCGCGCGCATAAATGTTGGCGGCGTAGCTCAAGAAAAGCCGGCTCATCGGCCAGTTGACGACGTTGACGTGGCCGCCCTGGTATCTGGATCCCAGGACGACGTCCGCCTCCTTTATCATGGCCAGAAACTCGGGCAGCCGCTCCGGGTTGTGCGAGAAGTCGGCGTCCATCTCGAACACCAGATCGTACTTGCGCTCCAGGGCCCATCGGAAGCCAGCGATATAGGCTGTTCCCAGTCCGAGCTTCCCCGTTCGATGCAGCACGTGGACCCGCGGATTGTTGGCTGCTATCCCGTCGACGATGTCTCCGGTCCCGTCAGGCGACGCGTCGTCGACGACCAGCACCTCGATCGACGGATCCTGCGCCAGTACCGCCGGGATCAGTCGTGCAATGTTGAAGCGTTCGTTGAAGGTGGGAACGATTACGAGCGCGCGATCAGGCAAGACGGCTCCGGTCGCGCCAGGTCCCGCCGGCGACCATGAGGAGGCCGAAGACGATGGCGATCCACGTCACGACCTTTCCGCGCTCGTAGGCGGGGCTCGTGAAAACGAGGGACACTCTGCGCGCTCCCTGCGGTAGCTCGACCCCAATGAACGAATAGTCGACCCTGCCCACGCGGCCCGGCTTGCCGTCCACCCTGGCGATCCAGCCGGGATAGAAATTCTCCGACACAACCAGCGAGGCGCCGCTTGGCGCGGGCGCGCTGAGATCGATCTGCACGTCGCCCGGCTCGTAACGGCGAACGGTGGTCGAAATGGGGAGCGGATTCGGCAGCGCCTGAATCGGACCCGAGACTGGGACGTCGGCATCGGGTGCGAACAGCGCAGCCCGCTTCACGTCGAATCTCGGGTTGAGGATCGTCGCCAGCACCTGATCGTCAGGCGCCTTCACGCCAACCGGTGTAACCCAGGAATAGGGATTGTCGGCGTTAAGCCGATAAAGGAAAACGGAGTCCCCTGCAGCATTCACGACCGGACCCATCACCAGGCTGTTGTTCGCAACGAACGGCAGGCCCGGGACGTTGGTTAGCAGGAACCCGGTGTTGGTGAGTGCGAGCACGTTAGGCTGGAAGAGCCGGTTGTCATCTGAATTGGCTCCTATGAGCTCGTTGTATCGGCCGATCTGATTGCCGTGGTAGCCGAGCACTTGCCTGATCCGATGGATCATTAGCGCGTCGCCGGTAAGGAACGCGTCGCGCTCGCTGCTTTGGCGGGCGAGAAATGCCAGGACGCGGGTCGGCTGGGGCTGGCTCCTGAGTGTCTCGACGACCGCATCGCTGGCGTAGATTGTTCTGGCCGGAGCCGAGAACATCCAATAGCTGCGCTCCACCCACCACAGATCGATGACGACGAGGAGCACCAGCGCCCAGGCGGCGTGGGATCCGCGGAGCCTGCCCCTGGCCATCGCAGCCCATGCGCCCCACATCGCCAGCACGAACAGAAAGGACCTCATCGCGCCGATGTAGAGCGCTCCGCGATTGGCCTGCACCCGATCGACGAGCCGCGGATCGGCCAGAGTTTCCGCGATGGTGTTCAGCGCGCCGAGTGATGCCAGCACTGCTATGACGGCGCCACCGATCGCCCAGCCAACCACATACTTGCGGCCGACTCTGAGCTGAAGGAATCGCTCCGTGCCCACACAGGCCAGCAAGGCGATCGCCAGAGTTCCGACGAAAAAGATCGTTGCCGGGGCCCGGAAGTATTTCGTCCCCGGAATGATTGCATAAGGAAGTCGATAAAACGGCGTCGCTCCGCCGAGCGACCAGAGCAGCGAAATGAGCAGCGCCCACGACCAGAAGAGAATCTGCTTGCGCTTCGGATCCGCGCGAAGCCCGATGAATGCAGCCCCCGCAAGGATCAGAACGACTACTCCCACGTAGTCGCTGTGCAGATGAATCCCGTTGCGGCCCCAGTAGTTGTCGAGCATCCCCGAGAACTGCGGGAGATAGGCGTTTAGCAATTCTTCCGGCGGCCAGGCGTAGGATGTCGCCGCGTCGTAGCTCGGCAGGCCACCCGCGCGGGGCGACCACGCAACGTACTCACGCACCGGCAGGTACTGCACCGCCCCGATCGCCAGCCCGACAATAACGGCAATCAGCGCTGCCCCGAGCCGCCGTATCGCAACGTTCCTCGGCAGCCTTCCGCCCTCGAGGCCGGCGAAGGCGAGAAACAACGCGTACGCGCCCGATGTGAGGAGCATGTACTGCAGTAGCTGTGGGTGGGGACTGAGAACGCTGAGTCCGACGATCAGCGCGAAGGCACCCCAGCTCCAGTTCTTCCCTTCCCTAATGCCCCGATAAAGCATCCACAGCGCCAACGGAAAAAGCGCGCTGACGAACAATTTTCCATCGTGCCCCGGAGACACCGACGACGCGATCTGGCCGCTCATCATGTACGCGAGCCCGCCCACCAGCGAGCCGTAGAATCCGTAGCCGAGTCCGCGGAGGAACACGTACGTGAAGAAGCCGGCAAGAAAGATGTGAATGATGAATCCCCACGTCATCGCGACATCTGTGGGGAGGATCATTCGCAGGAGGAACGTCGGATAGAAGATGTCGCCGTGCATGGCGGCGATGTAGGGAAGGCCCCCGAACAGGTAGGGGTTCCAGAGTGGAAAGTGTCCGGTCGCCCGCAAAGTCGCCGCTCCGAACTCGCGAAAAGCGTAGCCGGCGACGTACTGATCGCTATGGGGATTGACGAGGAATTTTCCCGCCAGCGCCGGCCACGCCAGTGTGAGGGTCGCCACCGCGTAAACGAGCGCCGCCCAACCGGACGCAAAGCGCGGCGCCGGAAGCGCCGCGGGTGTCGCTGCGGGATTAGTATTGGCTCGGACCTGGGATTTGTCGCGCGGCTGCGGCATGGTGTTCAATTGGATAATGACTTTCGCGTTGCGCCAGCGGCAATATACAATCCACTCGGTACGAGCTCGACGACCGTGAGCCAGAGACGAGCCGCGATAGCGACGAGCGCCGCGTCGGCTTCGCTGGCGAGTCCGAGCTGAGTCATGAACGCCGCGAGGGTCAGCTCCCTGACCCCCAATCCCGCCGGTGCGATCGGCGAGATGAAGCCGAGTATGTACGCTGCGGTGTAAACTGCGATGTACGAAGACAGTTCGCCAGCAGCGTGACCGAGGAGCCCGCGTACGAAAAGCTGGAACGCGACTCCATAGAAAAGCCACGACAACGTGCCCGCGACGGCGGCGGTCCAGATGCTCGCGGCAGGAATCGTCGGCGGAACGATGGCCCGTCCGACCAGGCTGCCGATCCACGCTGCCAGCGGTGGAAGAAATCGGGGCGCCAGAATCAGCATTGCGGCAAGGACGAGGACTGTCGCTCCCACCAGAATTGGCTGGCCGAGGAGCTTCGCGCCGGTGACGAGGACGATCGCTGTCCCCGTCGCCAGGCTGACCGTCTGCATGATGACCGAAGAACCGGCGGCGGCGAGCGCGGAGAGTCCCTGCTTTCTCGCCATCACTCCCATCGCGGTCAACGACCAGATATTTCCGGGGACGTACTTGCCCAGATTGGAGAGGAACCAGATCCGCGCCGCGTCATTGAACGGCAGGCTGGAGTCCCAGGCGACGAGAATGCGGCGCCATCCTTCGATGAGGACGGTGTAGGTGACGAGCACCAGCGCCGTCGCGGCGACAATCAGCTCCCAGCGAAAGGTGATGTGGGTGAGCCGGGATTCGAAGCTGTTCCATTGCTTGGCGAGGGAGCGCGCGGCAAAGAAAAGCACCGCCGCAGCGAAAACCCACTGCGCAACCTTGAAGAGCCTACGACGCGTTGCGGCCAAGTACCTGTCGGTAGATCTCGGCGTAGCGCCGTGCGGCGGACTCGGGCGCGAAGGCGGACAGCGCATAAAGCCGCCCCGCCCTTCCGAGATCCGCGCCCCGGCCATCGCGCGCCAACACGTCGTCGAGGGTGGCCGCGAGCTGAGCTCGATCCCCCGTTTTCACCAGGAGGCCGGTCTTTTCGTGCTGGATCACGTCGCGAAGTCCACCGGAGTCGAACGCGACGACGGGCGTCTCGCAGAGCAGCGCCTCGACCGCTACCATACCCAGCCCTTCATCTACCGAGGGAAGCACTATCGCCGAGGCTCGCTGATAGAGCGGCGCCAGAGCCGCCTGACCGAGCTGCCCGTGCCAGTGGATGCGAGGGGCGACACCCAGCTCTCCCGCGAGCTGCCGCAGCGACTCGCGGTCGGGGCCGTCGCCAACCACCTCGAGCTGGGCCGGCGTTTTCATCGACGCCATCGCGTGCAGGAGATGTCTGAGCCCCTTCTGCTCGTTGAGTCTGCCGACGAAAAGAAGCGTTCGTCCATCGCGAGCCGACCCCGGCTCGAAAAGGTTGGTCGCCACGGGCATCGGCGCCACCTGGGCGCGCACCCCGGGCGCCAATGATTCGGTCTCGTCCCTGAGCCACCGGGACACCGTAGTGACCGCGGCGGAATGCTTCAGCACGTGCGCGAAGAGCGGCCGCGCCACGCCGACGGTGCGCGCCAGACGGACGTCGGTGCCGTGCAGGGTAGTGACCAGCGGTACGTGTGCCAGTCCTCCAACCCACGTTCCCACCACGCCGTTGGGGAACCACCAATGGGCGTGCACGACCTCCGGCTCGAAGCTGCGTCGGGCGCGGACGGCGTGCACGAAATCGGAACCGAGAAAGCCGACGAGCGAGAGCTTGGCCAGCCAGGATGACGCCACGTCGCTCGCCATGTTGCCCGTGTAGGCGAGGCGCTCGTATCGCCGCGGTGCGTAGCGGAAGCGGTCGACGGTAATGCCCTCGATCTCTTCCGAGGCCGCCAGATTTGGCGCCGCTGGCGCGACCACCCGCACGGTGATTCCCTCGCCGCGAAGGGCGACGGCAAGGCGCAGAATGAATGATCCAGCCGCATCTCCTTCCGATCGCGGGAACGAGTGCGTGAGAAACAGTACGTTCATCTGGTCAGCTGTTGCCGGTCGTGTCGCGTTCCCTGGACAGATCTTCGAGGCGCGCCCGCAACTGGCTGATCTCCGCGCGCTGGGCGGCGATCAGCTCACCCAGGAGGCCGGTGGCGAAGAACACGCTGCCGACGGTGACGCACGTCTCGACCAGATTGACCAGTGGCCGGAACCCCACTCCGCCGATGACGCGCCAGAGGATCGCCACGATGCCGACGAGGACGCCGACGATGAAGAGCACCGCCCCCAGCACACCGAACAGGAGCAGCGGTTTTCTGGCAAAGCGAAGCTCGAACCAGACGGCGAGCATGTCGAGCACGCCAACCGGGATGCGCCCGATACCGAACTTCGACTGCCCTGCGTTCCGCGGGTAAAGAGGCACTGGTACCTCCGATACGGTAAATCCATTCGCCACCGCCATGACGACCATGTAGCGATGCCAGTCGGGACGATTCGGCAGGCTTTCCATGACTTCGCGGCGATAGGCCTTCACCGAGTTCAGGTCGCGAACGCCGACCTTGAACAGCGAGCGGCTGAGACCGTTGTAAATGCCGGAGACGAAAGCCTTCTCGTATTTGCCTTCCTTGTATCCCGTCACGATGTCCGATTGCCCCGCGAGGATTGGAGCAACGATGCGGGGAATGTCCTCCGGCCTGTACTGCAGATCCGCCGGATAAAACACGAGCACATCGCCGCGGGAGTGGAGGTATCCGGTGCGCAGCGCGTCGGCTATTCCCCGCCCTGCCGTATGGCGTACGGGCTTGAGGAACGAATACTCCGACGCCAGCCGCTGCAGGACGTTCCAGGAATTGTCCACCGAGCCATCGTCGATGACTACTATCTCATAGCGGTGGGGCGCGCCGGCGAGGACCGACTGCGCCTGTTCCATGAACAGCGGAAGATTCTCTGCTTCGTCCTTGGCGGGGACGAGGATGCTGACATCGGGCCGGGCCGTCGCGGGCTGAAGCGGACTGCCGCTCCTGAAGCGCTGCGCCGCGTCAGCCCGCGAAGCCAGGGTCATACGCGCTTGCGCATCCGGGCGGAAAGCACGCCAAGCTGGTCGCGATACTTTGCGACCGTCCGCCGCGCGATCTGCACGCCGCTCTCGCGCAGTATGTTGACGATCGCCTGGTCGGTGAGCGGGTGCTTGGGATCCTCATCCTGGACGAGTTTCTGGAGCTGCGCCTTGATGCCGCGGGCCGAGACATCTTCGCCGTCGGAGGTCGCGAGTCCCGAGGAGAAGAAGAACTTGAGGGGAAGAACTCCGCGCGGCGTCTGCACGAACTTCTCGTTGGTGACGCGACTGACGGTGGACTCGTGCATGTTGATGACTTCGGCCACTTCGCGCAGCGTCAGCGGCTTGAGAAACTGAATCCCCTTCTCGAAGAACTCGCGTTGCCGCTCGACGATGTAGTTCATCACTTTGAGCATCGTTTGACGGCGCTGCTCGATCGCCTGAATCATCCAGTTGGCGGAATTGAGCTTGTTGGAGATGAACTCCTTGTTCTCGCCGTCGAACTTCTTCTTGTCGCGCGCGATCTCCTGATAAGCGCGGCTGAGCTTGAGCCGCGGCAGATTGGCGTCGTTCAGGAAAACGTGATAGCGATCGTCGATCTTGTCTACGATTAGGTCGGGGATGATGTAATTGTCGTCGCGTGAGCCGAACTGGAGTCCAGGCTTTGGATCGAGTTTCGCGATCTCGTCGGCCGCCTTCTGAACGTCGGTGGCGCTGATGCCGAACCGCTTGGAGATCTCGCTCCAGCGGTGGTTGATCAGCTCCTCGAAGCAGTCGCGGACAAGCCGGTAGGGAACCGATTGCTCGAGCCCGGACTCGCGAAGCTGGAGCAGGAGGCACTCGCGGAGATTCTGCGCGCCGACCCCCGGCGGGTCGAGGCTCTGTACGGTGGCGAGCATCTTCTGACCCTCTTCGACCGTGTAGAGCGGAAGACCCTCGATGTCTCTTTCCGCCTCCTCGGCCGTCTTCTTTACCACATCGTTGAGCGCTCTGACGATATCCTCAACGCCACAAGCGAGATAGCCGTCATCTTGGATGTTTCCGATGAACTCGTCGGCGAGAAGCATTTGTCGCGGAGAAAGCTCCAGCAGGCTGACCTGATCCCGGAGGTGATCGCTCAGATCGCGGCTGGCAACGGTGACGGGCTCGAAATACTCGCGCTCCTCGTGCTCTTCGCGGCGTCCGCCGGCGGTATCGAAGCCGTCGAGGAGAATCTCCTCCCAGTCGATTTCTCCGGTGCGATCGTCCTGGGTCTCAGTCTGGGCCTGCTCCTGCTCGGTCTCCTGCTCCTCCTCCTCTTCCTCCTCGGCCTCGACGAGGTCGAGGAATGGATTGTTGAGCAGCTCCTGCTTGAGGTGTTGCTGGAGGTCGAGCAACGGCATGTAGAGCAGATCCATCGCCTGGTACAGGCGAGGATTGATCTTCAGCTCCTGCCGGAGCTGGGTCGATTGATTGAGTCCCGGCTTCAAGGGTTCACGACCTCGTCTTTCCCGCGAGAAAACCGCTCGCGAAGCCGCGCTGTGAGTGTCGGTCCAAGGTAGATATCAGCCACTGTGTCATCGAAAACGAGATCCCGGACGGTTCCGGAGACCTTCACCTGTCCATCGAACATAATGTATGCGCGATCTACAATGTCGAGAGTCTGTTCGACATTGTGATCGCTGATCAGCACTCCGATTCCCCGGTGGCGAAGACCAGCGACGATTGTCTGAATGTCGTGAACCGCAATCGGATCCACTCCGGCGAAAGGCTCGTCGAGCATCATGAACTTTGGATCGGTCACCAGCGCGCGGGTGATCTCCAATCGCCGCCGCTCGCCTCCAGACAGCGCGTAAGCCTTGCTCTTGCGCAGCCGCTTGATGCTCAGCTCGTCGAGCAGCTTCTCCAGTCGCTCCGATCGCTCGGCCGAGGAAAGCGGCAGAGTTTCGAGGATCGCCAGAATGTTGTCCTCGACCGACAGCTTTCTGAAGATCGACGGCTCCTGAGAAAGATAACCGATCCCCCGTCTGGCCCGCTCGTACATGGGCAGCTTGGTAATGTCCTCGCCATCGAGGAGAATCCTGCCCGAAAGCGGCTGAATCAGGCCGACGATCATGTAGAACGTGGTGGTCTTGCCGGCGCCGTTCGGACCGAGTAACCCGACGATCTCGCCCTGCTGGAGATGGAGCGCCACGTCGTTAACGACTTTCCGGCCGCGGTATATCTTGGTCAAGCCCACCGCGTCGAGCACGCTGCCGGTGACGAGCGTCGGCCGGGGTGGCGTCGAGAGCACGAGACGCGAGTGCTCGCCCGTCTCGCGCATTGCCTCCGCGAACTCGGTGCGATTGGGGGCGATGTCCCGCCAGAGCGTGGGCGAGAGGCGCACCGACGCGGTGTCTCGATCGAGATCTCCGTCCGGCGGGACGATGACTCCCCGCTCGGCCAGCCGCGGGAGAATCGAAGCAATCAGATATGAGCGGACCTCATCCTGAGCGAGGCGTCCGGCCTCACGCCCGGCATCGACTCCACGGTTGCGAAGTCCGCGCAGGTAGTCGTCGCGGTAGTTGGCGGCGACGTCGCGCAATCTCGCGGCTCCGGTGTCGTCGGCGGCCCGGACGATGGCGTGGAGGGCGAAGCCGTCGATGCTGTCGTTGGGACCTCCTCCCGCGAACAAGGCCCGGACGCTCTCGGTCAGCTGGTCGAATTCGCTCATCGTCGGACGGGCGGCGTCTTGGTTGGCGGCGCCTTCGTAGCGGGCGGTTTCGTGGCGGGGGTCGTCGTGGTAGCCGGTTTGGGAGCGGCTGCCACTTCGGCCGGCTCGACGAGCACGCCCGTCGCCTGGTCCTTTACCGTAACGGTCGCGACTTTCCGATCCTCGAAGAGGATATCGATGGTACTTCCGCGCACGTAGTTGACGGTCGGCTCGTTGGGTGGCCCCTTGGAGCTCTTCATCTGGTAGTAGGATCTGGCGTGTCCCTCGGCGACGATTTCCCGGATCTTCGGCTTGCTCACCGTGTCACCGGCGGCCACCGAATCGAAATGAGCGACGATGGTGTCGCCGCTCATCCAGTCTCGTTGCGTGGAGACCACGCCCGAATCCGGGTTGCTTTCGGCGTAGGCATTACGCAATGCCCGGACCTCGCGGATCCTTTGCCCGGGCATGATGGCGTCGATCGAGTCGGCGACGATCTCGCGCTCGGGCGACACGGCGTGGGCTCGGCCTTTGCCCCAGGCTATCGCCCGCTGCAGCTGATTGTTTTGGACCCTGAGGTCGAGCGAGTCGGAGACAAGCTCGAGATCCTGACTCAATGCATGCCCTTTCGGGGTCGCCACAACTCGCTCGAGCTGACGATTGTGCGAGAACACGTCGATGACGTCGCCGGTGAGCGTAAACGGACGACTGCCTTTCCCCTGAACGGATGGTTGGCGCATCAGCCTCGCGAACTCGCTACCGCTGTCCATGAACGCCGAGTCTCCGGTGGCAACGATATCGGGCCTGGTGATCTGGACCCTGCCCGCCGCGTACACGAGGCTATCTCCGATCATGTTGATCTGATTGGCCACGACGAACGCGGTGTCCGGCGGTTTGCCGCGGCCTGTGGTGTCGCGCTGGACCAGCGTGACCGTCGGCCGACCGGGGCCGAACATTCGCGCCAGAGGCCGGTCAGTGGTGCTTCGGTAGTAATCCGCGCTGGGCCCACGAAAAACGCTGCCGTTCGACATCACACCCACGACGTCGCCCTCGGCGTGGAGATGATTGTCGTTCTGATAATAGGTCATCGTGTGCGAGTCGACTTTGACGCGCGGCTCGGTGTAATGCACGTTGCCCACCAGGTACAGTCTTCCCTCGGTCTCGTAGTATTCGGCGCTATCAGCGTTGAGGGTGTTGCCCTGACCGAGACAGTGGGCGATGACTCCACGGCCGAGATAGATGACCCGGGTGTTGGTTCGCGGGTCTGTGATGACGTTTGCTTTTGTCTGGGTGCCCCCTGGCAGCTCCAGATCACAGCTTCGCGGGACGTTCTGCGCCCCCGCTGCGTGGGCAAGCGCCAGCGACGCGATCAACGCCGCAAGAAACACGGTTGGCTTCTTCAACGTCTTGCCGCGGGTGGTGTGGACGAAGATGCGCGATTCATCGGCGGAGTCGAAGAAGGCGTCCGGTTCACCGGGGCGCGGAGTACGGTGGGCGTCTCTGTCGAAACCCCTCTGGCCAGGCCGCTCACGCCCTTGAGAATCTGGATGTTCTTCATATTGGGGTCCGAGCGAAACCCTATTCCCTCCAGACGGCGGTCGGGCTCGGTGAGCACGAAGGCGCTGTCGCTGGAGATCTCGTTCTTGAGCTGATTATAAATCAGCTCCTGGGTCGTCAGGCGGCGGCCATCTTCGGAGACGACGACGACATTCCCGCGGGCGATCATGTTATTGGTGCGGGTGTTGGACGTCCCGTGCCGGGACGTCAGTACCGCGTCCTTCGCGCCCGTCGCGGTGAAGAACGTGATGTGCGGGTTCTCGGATTCGATGCGGGTGTTGTCCTCGAAGAAATAAAGGGTGTCGCCCTGCATCTGCGCGCGCGACAGGCCCTTGTCGGTGAGCATGAACGACGCGCCGTACATGATCTGATCCGCCGAGTCCGCGAGCGGCGAGTGGGTGGCGACGGGCGGCTCTTTCTTCGTGCTGCAGGCGGCGACGGCCATAACGACGGCGACAAGCGCTTTGCGCATCAGGCTACGCCCGCCCGCATCAGGTCGTGGAGATGGATGACTCCCACAACCTTGTCGTCGGCGTCGAGCACCGGCATGGCGATGATGCCGAACGTTTCCATTCGATAAACGACCGCACTCCCCAGCTCCTCGGCCCGCGCGATTTTCGGTTTGGTATTCATCACCTCGGTCACTCGGATCGGGAATACGTTTTCCTCGCGCTCCATCAGCCGAGAGAGATCACCGGTGGTCAGAACGCCGGCAACCGCTCCTTTGGAATCCGCGACGACGGCGATGCCGCGCCGCTCGGCCAGCTGCACAATCGCTTCGCGCATCGTCGCCGATTGCTGAAGTACCGGAAGATTGTCGGTCACCATGACGTCGGAGACCCTCGTCAACAGGCGCTTCCCGATGGAGCCGCCGGGGTGAAGCCTGGCGAAATCATCGGCATCGAATCCTTTCTCCTCGAGTAGCGCGATTGCCAGCGCGTCGCCCAGCGCCAGCGCGACGGTCGTGCTCGTGGTCGGCGCCAGGTCGTGCGGACAGGCCTCTTCCTTCACCCAGCCATCGAGCGAAACGTCACTGTGTCTGGCTAGCGTCGAGTTCAAGTTTCCCGTCAGCGCAATTGTGCATACCCCCAGGCGCTTCAAATGGTCGAGGAGGCCGACCACCTCAGCGGACTCTCCGCTCTTGGAGATGAGTATGGCTACATCGGATTCATCGACGATGCCCAGGTCGCCATGGACGCTGTCGGCCGGATGGAGAAATGTCGCGGGGGTCCCGGTTGAAGTGAGCGTCGCCGCGATCTTACGGCCAACCAGACCCGATTTGCCGACGCCGGAGACTATTACGCGTCCATCGGATCGCGCGATCGTCTCCACTGCGCGCGCGAAATCTTCGCCGATGCGACGCTCGGCCTCGGCGAGGGCGTCGGTTTCCATGCGTACGACCCGGCGTCCGCGCTCGACGATGTCCTTGTGGGTCATCGGTTGATGCGGTCCCAGATGTCGACGGCGCGATCCAGCAACGCGCCCATTTCGGCGAGCGGGATCATGTTGGGTCCGTCGCTTGGAGCGCAGTCGGGATCGGGGTGGGTCTCCAGAAAAAGCCCCTGCGCGCCCGCGGCGATGGCGGAGAGGGCAAGTATGGGCACGTACTCGCGAGCGCCACCGCTGGCGCCCTCAGGGCCCTGGCCGGGCTTCTGGACGCTGTGGGTGGCGTCGAAGATCACCGGCGCTCCGCACGCGTCGCGGAGACGCGTGAACGAGCGCATGTCGACGACGAGGTCGCCGTAGCCGAAGAACGTGCCGCGCTCGGTTACGGCGATGTCCCGGGAGCGCCCATTCGCGGCGTTCCCGCCGCGGACCTTCTGCACCGCGCCGCGCATGCCCTCGGGCTGGAGCCACTGCCCTTTCTTCACGTTCACCGGCTTGCCGGTGGAACCGGCGGCCTCGAGCAGATCGGTCTGCCGGCAGAGGAACGCGGGGATCTGCAGCACGTCGACGACCGCCGCGGCGGGTGCGCATTGATCGGGGGTATGAACGTCGGTCAGCACTGGGAGGCCGGTGGCCCGCCGCACCCGATCGAGCGCCTCGAGTCCGGCACTCAGACCCGGTCCGCGCGCGGCATTGCGATTCGAGCGGTTGGCCTTGTCGAAGCTCGCCTTGTAGATGATGCCGCCGGGGATCTTTTCAGCGAGCCGCGCCAGCGCATCGCCGACGCGCAGGTTGAGCTCGTCGCTTTCCAGAACACATGGTCCGGCGATCAGAAACAGCTTGTCTGCCGGAAAGTATTCCGCCACCTACTCTCCCGCTTCTAGGGGCGTCCGCTTGCGACCGCTTCTCGATGGAGACTTGGCCTGGACCGCCGCGGCTATGAAGCTCGCAAAGAGCGGGTGTGGGCGGGTGGGGCGGGACTGCAGCTCCGGGTGGAACTGACATCCGATGAACCACGGATGCGTCGGCAGCTCCACCATCTCGACGAGCGACCCGTCGGGCGACAAGCCGCTGAGGTTCAAGCCGTGCTCGACGAACTGATCGCGGTACTTGTTGTTGACCTCGTAGCGATGCCGGTGTCGCTCGCTAACCTGGGGCACGCCATAGATCCCCGCCGCCTGGGTGCCGGGACCCAGTTTGCACGGATATGCGCCGAGTCGCATGGTGCCGCCCATGTCGGTCACGTGCTGTTGGTCTTCCATCAGCGAGATCACGGCATTGCCGCACTCCGGCGCGAACTCACTGGAATGACTGTCGGCAATTCCCATGACGTCGCGCGCGAACTCGATGATCGCCGTCTGCATGCCGAGGCAAATGCCGAA
>DASXGU010000130.1:0-10589 GCA_036488915.1 Gemmatimonadaceae bacterium
GGCCGTAGAGGCCGGCGAACCGCGCGGTCGTGAGCGGCTCGTTGATCGGCGTCCACATCTCGATCCACCGGTAGCGCTGTGCCACCATCGACGCGTAATCGGCGAGGCGTTCGGCGAAACATGGATCGATGAGACTGGTGAATCGGGGGCCGCTCCCGTGATGGACCAGGCCGACGATGGGAGTGATGCCAAGCTCCTGAAGCTTCTCCATCGCTCTGTCGGTCTCACCCCAGTCGGGGCAGCGATGGGCGCCCGGAGCGAGCCTCTCCCAGAGCAGTGGATAGCGGAGGGTCTTCAGCCCGAGAGCGGCGAAAAGCTCGAGATCCTTTTCCAGCCGCTCGTCGTGGCCCGATCGGGCGATCTGATCGAAATAGCGGTCGCCGACCCGATTGACCGTACATTCGATTCCTCCCCACACCTCGAGCGGCGAGCTGGTTGCCGGCTCGCGATCGGATGCGGCACGACTGCCAATCATTGGACCGCTAGCTGGCTCACTCCCAGGCGCGCGGGCCGCGCCGCGATCTCTTGGGTTTCGGGGGCCGCCTCTTCGATTACCGCCAGGATCAGCGTGCGCATCCGCGCGACTATTGACTCCCAGGAGGCACCCTGGGCCTTGCGGAGCCCTTCGGCAAGCAGGACCAGGTCGGGATTCTTCGCCGCGCGCGCGGCGAGGGAGATGAATTCAGAGGGCGATTTCGCCACCCGCACGATGGGAGTGAAGTTCCGGACGACGTCGGCGACCGCCGTCGAGACGATCGGCTTGCGCGCCGCCATGTACTCGAGGGTCTTGGTCGGATTGATGAACTCCGTGGCCTCGTTGAGGGCGAAAGGCATCAGGCAGACGTCGAAGCCCTTGACGTACGCAGGCAGCGCATCGTACTCCCGCCTTCCGAGCCAGTGAATGTTGTGCGCCTTGGGAAGGTTCGCCGGATCCACTTTCACCACCGGCCCGAGCATCACCACACTGGCGGCCGGATTGTTCGCGGCAAGCGTGGCGATCAGCTCGTAGTCGATGCGCTCGTCGATGACGCCGAAATATCCGAAGATCGGCTTGGGCAGATCGGTTATGTCCGCGGGAATCACGGTCTCCTCCAGCCGCGCCTTGCCGAAGTGCGCGACGTCGACGCCGCAACCGAAGAAGTGGACGTTCCGATGATAGCGCCGCTTGGCGTCGTATAGCTTGCGCCCGCCGGTGAAGACGACATCCGCATTTGAGAGTAGCAGCCTCTCGCGACGCGGCAGGTCGGGATGCGCGAAGCGGAACTGGGACAGCTCGTCCATGCAATCGTACACGACGGCGATTTCGTTGAATCCGCCCAGCATGGCCGGAGCGGTAACCGGACTGTAGAACCACTGCACCGGATTGGCGAAGAGCCCACTCAGCCGCGTTGCGATCGCATCCTGAACCAGAGAGCGTACGACGGCGGTAGCTCCATCGGCGTCGTCGCGCATCGAGGAAGGCAAATGGGACACCGCACGGAAAACGTTGGCGTAGGGAACCGTGACGTCCAATCGTGGCGCGGCGAGATCGTCGAGGAACATCGGCTCCTCGACGAAAAGAACCGGAGCGTGGGCCGCGAGCCTCGACAGAATCTGTTGCGGGCGCTGCCAGACAAAATCCCACCGCAGGTGGCTGTGCACGACTATGGGCCGGTCATGGGGCGTGAGTCCCTGACCGTCCGCGCTCGTTCCCGAACGGTGCATCTTTTTCCTCTTTTTTTGGGGAGTTGGCTGACGTTCATTTTGGCAATCCCCATGCCGCGTCTTCTTTCGAGCGCCACCAGCATTGATGCGTGCGATATCAGACGAAAAAAACGCGACTGGCCGTCGGCGATTATTTTTTTCTTCCCCGTCGTTTCGTTTTTTCTCGCTCTCACTGAGGCAACGCGATGCTTCCTTTCAGACGGCACCTGGCTTCACTCGGTTTTCTGATTGCTCTGCTTGGAATCTCCGCGTGCTCGCTCAATACCGACATCGTCGCCGTAGGACAGGTCAGCACCAGTACCGGCGACAACCAGTCGGCCCCGGCCAACACCTTGTTTCCGACTCCACTCTCGGTGTTGGTGGTGTCACAGCTGGGCGAGCCAATGGAGCAGGTGACGGTGAACTGGAGCATTGCCTCTGGCGGCGGCTCCCTGAGCACCAACGTCAGTCTGACTGATACGAACGGAATCGCCTCGGTGAGCTACACGGCCGGACCGACTCCAGGGCACGCGGTGATAGTCGCGCAGGTGCACGGGGTCGAGCCCCTCAGCTTCGACGAGACGATAACCTGATCCCAACGATCTGGGCCGACGCGATCACCTTGGCCAGCTGCTCCTGCACCTGATTCTCTAGTGAAAGCGCGGCGTAGTGGGCGCCAGAATCAGGGTGTCTCCGATAACCTCGAAGCTGGTCGAGATCACGTCGGTGGAGCTGGTGCCCGCGTAGACGTTGAATGTCCCCGGCTCGACGATGCGGCGCAATTGACGATCGTACAGCGAAAGCGCGTCGGGCCCGAGCCTGAACACTATCGCTCGTATTTCGCCCCGCTGCAGGGTCACTCGCTGAGCTCCCTTCAGCTCCTTGACGGGCTCCTCTACGCTGGCGACGCTGTCGCGCAGGTAGAGCTGCACCACTTCATCGCCCGCGCGATCGCCGGTGTTGGTGACATCGACCGTCACCGTCAGGGAATCGCCTGCTCGGATGGAAGGCGACGACACTCGCAGATTGGAGTACGCGAAAGTCGTGTAACTGAGTCCGTAGCCGAACGGGTACTGTGGCGTCCATGGGAGATCCAGATACTTCGACGTGTAGTGATTCGATGGATCTGCCGGCCGCCCCGTGTTCCGATGGTTGTAGTAAATCGGTATCTGGCCGGTGGCGCGCGGAAATGTCGCCGGCAGTTTGCCGCCCGGATTGTAGTCGCCGAATAGAACGTCGGCGGTGGCGTTTCCGTGCTGGCTGCCGAGGAACCATGTCTCGAGTATGCCGGGCGCTTCCTGCGCCAACTCGGGAATCGCCAGTGGGCGGCCGTTCATAAGAACTGCGACCACCGATTTTGTCGCAGCGGAGGCGCGGGCCGCGCGAATTACCGCCAGCGCCAGCTCCCGCTGCACTCCCGGAAGCTCGATCGATGCGCGATTCGATGCTTCTCCACTCATGTCTCCGCGCTCACCGACGACGAGCACCACCGCATCGGCTTCCGCCGCCGCGCCCCGCGCCGCGGCGAACCCACTGGTGTCGGCGGTGTCCACCGGCGCGCCGCGAACGGTGATTATCCGTACCGAGGGGCCCAGCGCCGCGCGAATACCCGCCAGCACCGACACTGCCTCTTCAGGCTTGCCTTCGGCGGTCCAGCTTCCCAGCACAGCTCGAGGGTCGTCGGCAAGCGGGCCGATCACCGCGATACTGCGCAGATCTCGCCGGAGCGGGAGGGTTTTGTCCGCGTTCTTGAGAAGCACGATGCTTTCGCGAGCAGCAGAGCGTGCGGCCCCGACGTGCTCCGGCGCCATCGTGTAGTGCCGCTCCCGTGCGGTATCACTGAATCGATACGGATCCTGGAACAGGCCAAGCGCATACTTGAGGCGCAGTACGCGCTTTGCCGCCGAGTCCACCATGGATACCGGAACACGACCACTGTTTACCGCCGCCGCGAGGCTGTCGGCGTAGACGGCATCGGACATGTCCATGTCGATCCCGGCGCGGATGCCGAGTATGCCGGCGTCGCCCCTGTTCGCTGCCACGCCGTGCGGAATCAGCTCCGAGATTCCACCCCAGTCGCTGTCGACGAGGCCCGCAAAGCCCCAACGGGTGCGCAGCACATCGCGCATGAGCCAATCGCTGGAGTGCGCCGGAATTCCGCCGATGTCGTTGAATGACGCCATCACCGTGGCGACCCCCGCTTTCACCGCCGCTTCATACGGAGGAAGGTACGTCTCCCACAGCGTTCGCTCGGTGAGCTCCACCGAGTTGTAATCGCGTCCGCCCTCCGCGCCGCCGTACGCCGCGAAGTGTTTCACGGTAGCGAGCAGTGCGTCGCTGGCTCCAAGCCCCGCGCCGTTGGGCCCGCCCTGGAACCCGCGCACCCGCGCCACCGCCATGACGCCGCCGAGATAGGGATCCTCACCAGCTCCCTCGACGATTCTGCCCCAGCGTGGATCGCGCGAGATGTCGACCATGGGTGCAAAGGTCCAGGTAATCCCGTGCGCTGTTGCCTCGACCGCCGACTGCCGCGCCGAGAATTCTGTGCGAGCCGAATCGAAGCTCGCGGCTTCGGCGATGGGGACGGGATAGATCGTGCGGAAACCATGAATGACGTCGAGACCGAAGAGGAGTGGAATCTTCAGCCGTGATTCCTGGGTCGCGACGCGCTGGAGCTCGCGGGTGTAGCTCGCGCCGAAGATTCCGAGGAAAGCGCCGACTTTTCCCGAGCGAACCAGTGCCTCGCCACCCGTCGGGACTCGCGGCCCCGTCTGGCTTCCCTGACCGGGAAGCTGATTGAGCTGCCCGATTTTTTCTTCGAGCGTCATCAGAGGCAGTATCGAATCGGCCACCCGCGACGCAGCCGCGGAAGCAAACGCCGCGTCGGCCGGGGTCTGCGCGCCGGCGACTGCGGGCGCGACTGCGAGCATCGTGGACAGCGATATCGTTACCGGGTGGCAAGTGCGCATCGTTAGCTCGTGAGAAGTTTTGCCGAGGCTTCAGCGGCGCCCCAGGCCGGGGTGACGCCGCCCTCGATGATGAGGAAGCTCTCGTCGGGCAGCGATTCGCGCTTGATCGTGCGCGCGATCGGCACCGGTGAGAAGCCCGCTTTCGCCGCTGCCAGCGCATCATCGCTGAGAAAAAGCCGCACACCCTCGCTGGCCACCGGGGAGCGGGCCCATACTTCTATCTCGGCTTTGTCGCTCTCACCGTGAGCCACCGCTGGAGACTCGAGCAGGCGCGAAAGCGCCGCCACGAACGCCGCGGCTTCGTCGTGGTGCTCGAACTCCATCACATGAAACTCGCGCGCCTCCGCCGGACGGATGGTGGCAAGGCGGGTGTCATCGAAGATTTTCGTCAGGCGAACGCCGGTATGCTCGTATTGGAGATTCGCGTAGAACTTGTGTGCCTGGGTGCGGCGCAGCGCCGAGGTCAGCGACACGCGCCGCGCGCCGTGACGGATCGCCCACTCTTCGGCTTTGTCGACGAGCGCCGCGCCGATTCCCTGGCCGCGAACGCTCTCCTCGACGACGACGGCGGTCAGCCACGCGATTGGGTCGCCCGTGTGAAGCGAGGGAAAGAGATGGACCGTCAGGGCCCCGACGACTTCGCCCTGATCCGTCTCGGCAACGAGCACGGCGGTACCGGGTCTGGCGTCGAGCTTTTCCAGCCGCGCCGGAATTTCATCTGCTTCCGTAGGATAGCCGAGCTGTCCCATCAGGCGCCCAAGAGCAGCAGCATCCGCGGCGGTCGCCCGCCGGATTCTTAGCGAGTCCATCTCTGGCAATTATCCGTCAACCGTCCGCGCGGCACAAGCCGCGGCCACAGGTGGAGCGCGGTTGCGGGCGCTATGTTACGGTGATTCCGGGGCACACCAGTTTTCAGACCATGCGCGGAGCAGAACGAGTGGACGACGAATTGTTCGCGAGACCCGACTTGTCGCGACGTGATTTTGTACTCCGGGCGGCGCGGGCCGGAGTGGCCGCGTCAATGTTTCCCGCTTCGCTCCGCGGACTGCTGCGACCACTGGATGCCGACTCCGGCGTAGTCGCCGTGCCGATGAACGGAGCACTCTCGGCGCCGGTGTCGGCGGATCTCTTCTCTGGTCTCCGCTGGCGGATGCTGGGACCGTTCCGCGGCGGTCGCGTCGCCGCTGCGACCGGCGTTCCGGGACGGCCGAACGAGTTCTACTTCGGCGCCGTGAACGGCGGCGTCTGGAAAACGATCGACGGGGGACGGACGTGGAATCCGGTCTTCGACGGCCAGATCACTGCTTCCATCGGCGCCATCACCGTCGCCCCGTCCGATCCCGACACGGTGTACGTCGGCAGCGGCGAGTCGACACTGCGCGACTCCGTCGGATTCGGAAACGGGGTCTACAAATCACTGGATGCCGGAAGGACGTGGGTTCATCTCGGTCTCGACGAGACCCACCACATCGGCAAGATCGCGGTCGATCCCCGCAATTCGAACAACGTGTTGGTGGCGGCGATTGGGAAGCTCTACGCCGCCAACGCCGAGCGCGGCGTGTTCAAGTCCACCGACGGCGGACGCAGCTGGAAGAAGGTGCTCGGCGACGACAATGTCGGCGCAGTCGAGGTGGTTATCGATCCTTCCAACTCGCGCGTCGTCTACGCCGGATTATGGAACACCAGGCGCCCACCGTGGTTTACCTACGCGCCAACCAACGGCCCGGGTGGCGGGATCTTCAAGTCGATCGACGCTGGCAATACCTGGACAAGGCTCGGAAACGGGCTTCCCGCCGAGGGAATTGGCCGAACCGGAATCGCCGTGGCGCCGACGAATCCCAATCGCATCTACGCCGTCGTCGATTGCCTGGTGCCCGAGGCCCAGCCGCAAGCGGAGCCGCCGCTCGGCACGCCGCCGGCGCAGCCGTCGCCAGCGGGCGCGCGCCCGTCGAGCCCGCCCCCGGGCCAGGGTGGATTCTTCCGGTCCGACGACGCCGGCGCGACCTGGACGCGCATCTCCAACGATCCAGCGTTGTGGGGACGCGGCTGGTACTTCGAGAAGCTGGCCGTCGATCCCACCGATGCCGACACCGTGTATGTCCCCAACGTCGCCGTCAACCGCACGCGCGACGGCGGCAAGACGTGGGTCGTTCTGCGCGGATCTCCGGGCGGCGACGATTACCATCAGCCGTGGGTCAGCCCGAACGATCCCAATACAGTGATCGTCGCCAGCGACCAGGGCGCGGTCATCAGCCGGAACGCCAGGGCGAGCGATCCGCGTGACGTCACCTGGACCTCGTGGCTCAACCAGCCAACGGCGCAGATCTACCATGTGTCGGTCGATTATCGCTTTCCGTACTGGGTAACGGGGGCGCAGCAGGATTCGGGCGCCATCGCCGTCCGCTCGCGCGGAAAGTTCGCCGAGATCTCGATGCACGATTGGGAGCCCATCTCTCCCGGCGGCGAGAGTGGGTACACCGCCGGCGATCCGCTCAACCCCGGCGTAGTCTACGGCGGCGACGGCCAGCGCTGGAACCTCGATGCCAACATCCCGATCGAGGGGACGACGTCACCGAAGTCGCCGGAGCCCGCGCGCGGCGACTGGACCCAGCCGCTCGTTTTCTCCAAGGCCGATAAAAAGAGTCTCTACTACGCGAACCAGTTCCTTTTCAAGACCGTCGACGGCGCTAGGACCTGGTCGCAGATCAGCCCCGACCTCACGCGCGCCGAAGTCGTGATTCCGCCGACGCTCGACGCGACGGCGGCGTCGGCCACCGATCGCAACGGCAAGCGAGGCGTCATCTATACGATCGCGCCGTCGCCGAAGCGCGCCGGCCTGATCTGGGTCGGCACTGACGACGGGCTGATCCACGTCTCGCCCGACGACGGGCGCTCGTGGCAGAACGTGACACCCGGCGCCCTGGCACCCTGGAGCAGAGTGACGATGCTCGAGGCCTCCCACTTCGACGAGAATGCCGCCTACGCCAGTGTCGATCGGCATCAGCTCCAGGATTTCGAGCCCTACATCTACCGCACCCGCGACATGGGGCGCAGCTGGCAGCGAATCACGAGGGGACTTCCCGCCGGAGTTTACGTGCACGTGGTGAAAGAAGATCCCCAGCGGCGCGGGCTGCTCGTTGCCGGCACCGAGCGCGGGATTCACGTTTCCTTCGACGACGGTGACACCTGGCAGTCGCTTCAGCAGAACGTGCCGGTGACTTCGATGCGAGACTTCGAGTTCTATGGCAACGATCTCATTCTCGCCACCCACGGCCGCGGATTCTGGGTGATCGACGACATAAGTCCGCTTCGTCAGCTGAGTGACGCCGTCACTCGCGACGACGCTTATCTGTTCAGGCCCGCGGACACCATCAATTTCGTAGAAGGCTCGGATAACGGTACGCCGCTCCAGAAGGACGAGCCCCACGCCGAGAACCCGCCCAACGGCGCCGTCATCGATTACTACCTGAAGAACGGCGCGACAACTCCGGTTACCATCGAGATCCTCGACGCCAACGGCGCGGTTGTGCGCACGTTCTCGAGCGAAGCCGGGGCCCAGCGCATTCCGGGACGGCGCGGCATCGCTGCTGCAGGCGCCGGTCTCGCACGCGTATCTCCGCTCTGGCAGCAAAGTCCCGAGCCATTGTCTACGGCGAAGGGGATGCACCGCGTGGTATGGAATCCGTTGCGCGAGCGCCCGCGCGGCGCTCCATCGCCGGACGAGGGCGGCCCGCTCGACACGCGCTTCCTCGGGAGCTTCACCGCGCGACTGACGGTGAACGGGAAGACGTACACCCAGCCGTTCGTGCTGAGACAGGATCCGCGATCCGTCGCGGGAACCGTGAACTGAACTGGCGGTCGCATGTGCCTCGTTCTTATTCAGTTCACGGTTCTTTCCCGGCTGCGATCAGACTTCCGGGTCTGGCAGGGTCGGCCTTCAGCGACCATCCTGGATTCAGCTCCAGGATCCAGCCGTCGCCTTTGATCGTCCCTGCCGCCGGCGAGGGCGTGGAATTATGGGGACACGGATACTAGAGAAATCGTTTTGTACCAGCACGCCGCCGTGATCGACGGTGAGACGACCCCACGGCGCCGAGAAGCTGCCGGATGGATAAATCGTGGAATAAAGATCGAAGGCAATCAGCTCGGTTGGATCGAAGCTCCAGGCGAGCGAGTCTCTGGATTGATGCAGTGTGAGAGTCGATCCGCTTGCCAGCCGCTGACGGTATTCCTTCATCGCCGGCTCGCGCGCTGAATCGCGCGCCGCTTCCGCGCTGTCGATCTCGCTCCAGCCGTATTCGTTCGCTCTCTCTCGCGCGGCGCCCGCCAGATCGTGTGGCGGCCGGAAGCCGATCGCGCGCGCCAGGAGCACGCCGAGGTCTTGCTGTGTCGCCACCGACGTTCTCCAGCCGGGCGCAAAGTGGTCGAGTAGAACTCCGACGGCCGGCCCAGTGCCGTAGGCGAAGGCGCGCACGAACGTCGGTGTCGATTCGAAGTCGCGGACGAACCGCGCGACGCGAGCTGGACCTTCACCCGTCTCACGCATCGCCAGACGCTGACCAGTGTACTCGGGGAGACCCTCCTGGAACTCCAGCGCCGCCTCCAGACTGTCACTGCCAGGATACTGTGCTCGGCGATATTCTCGAAACAGCAGGGCGGATTCGACGTGATGTCGGGCCGCGCCGTCGTTGGGCAGCGCTTCGAGAGCGCTGGCCAGAGCGCGGTATTCCAGGCGCAGCCACGTCCGTCCCACTCGCATGTCGAGCTGGTTGTTGAGCGCGTCGGGCCGGCCCAGCCCGAGAGCTGGCTGCTCGCGATGGAAGACCTCGTGCATCAACAGGGCGATCCGCGCATAGCGGTCTCGCGGGAGCGGCAGCGCCACCATGGTCCAGGCGCGGCCCTGCCACTGGAACGCGGTGTTGGCCACGTACTGGGTCGCTGGAAGTGTCGTCAGGTAGGCGTCGCCGAGCGGAATGAAGCGGCGTCCGGAAACGGAGTCGCTGGCGAAGACGAGGCGCGTCTGCCGGTCGACCAGCGCGATCGGCCCGCAAAGGCTGCGACCCCAGAGGGCGCCCGCGTCTGCCTGGCAGGCGGCCTTCGCTTCGCGTAGTCCGGACAGGATGCGCGCGGTGTCCAGCGTCTGGCTGTGGGCGCTCCGCACCGGCCAAAGGAGAACCAGTATACATAGGAAGGCTGTGATCGGTTTCGTCATGGAGTCTCTCAGCTGGGTCGAGTCAGGTCTTTCTGCCAATCTATTGACATTGTGTCAATGCATTGACATTATGTCAAGCAGCGATCCAATTTCTTTCCGATCTGACCGATTAGTGGAGAGTTCATGAAGAACCCCGGACTGGAGCAGCTCGGGCGTCGCGAGCGGCAAATCATGGAAATCATCTACCGCCGGGGAAGGGCCAATGCCGCGGAGGTTCTCGCCGACCTGCCCGATCCGCCGACCTACACCGCGGTGCGGGGCATGTTGAGGCTGCTCGAGAGCAAGGGCCACCTCCGCCACGAGCAGGAAGGCGCGCGATACGTCTATAGCCCGACCGCGGATCCCGACCGGGTGAGCAAATCGGCCGTACGACATCTGGTGCGCACTTTCTTCGACAACTCCGCCAGCTCGGCGGTCGCAGCCATGGTCGGGCTCTACGAGGATCGCCTTACCGATGCGGAGCTCGACAACCTCGAAAAACTGATCGACAAAGCGAGAAGTAAAGGAGGTGCGTCATGAGTCTGTTCGTTACCACCCTGCTGGTAAAGGTCACACTGCTGCTGGCCTTTGCTCTCGTCGTCGTCGCACTGATGCGGGGGTTCGCGCCGGGGCATCGCCACGTGGTTCTGCTTGCGTCTCTCACTGCGGCGCTGGCGCTGCCGGCGCTGATGCTCGTGACTCCCGAATGGCGAATCGCGTTGTTGCCATCGGCCGCGCCTGCCCTC
>DASXGU010000203.1:0-5649 GCA_036488915.1 Gemmatimonadaceae bacterium
CGGACGGGTGAGGACTCTGCTCCGACGGGGTCGCCCTCACCGACCGCCAAACGAGATGACTTCGAAGCGCACGTATATTTAGGCGATGAAAGCGAACGAAGTCCGACAGAAATTCCTGCAATATTTCGAGAAAAACGGCCACCTGGTCCAGCCCAGCTCACCGGTGGTGCCAGGCGACGATCCCACGCTCATGTTCACCAACGCGGGCATGGTGCAGTTCAAGAAGGTCTTCCTCGGCCAGGAACAGCCGCCCAGCGGGAAAAGACGCGCGACTACGGTGCAGAAGTGCGTGCGCGCGGGAGGCAAGCACAACGATCTCGAGCAGGTCGGCCATACCGCGCGCCATCACACCTTTTTCGAGATGCTCGGGAATTTCTCCTTTGGCGACTACTTCAAGCGCGACGCGATTCGCTTCGCCTGGGAGTTCGTCACCAGGGAGCTGAAGCTTCCGCCCGAGCACATTCGCGTCAGCGTTTTCGAGGACGACGATGAAGCGCGCTCGCTATGGCGCGATGTCGCGGGCCTCGACGACTCCCGCATCTATGGACTCGGCGCGCACGACAACTTCTGGCAGATGGCGGACACCGGTCCGTGTGGACCCTGCAGTGAGATCTTCATCGACCTCGCGCATGTCGCCAGGGATTTTCGGTTTCCCGAGGGCGCGAAGGGCGAGTGGACGGAGATCGACCGCAAGAAGTTCTCTAAGGACGCGTTCGTCGAAGGCGCCGAGGCGGGACGCTTCCTCGAGTTCTGGAATCTGGTCTTTATGCAGTTCGACCAGCAGCCGGACGGATCACTCGTGCCGTTGCCCAAGCCATCGGTGGATACCGGCGCCGGTCTCGAGCGCATCGCCGCTTTCATGCAGGGCGAATCGAACAATTTCCACAACGATCTCTTCCAGCCGCTCATCAAGGCGGTCGAGAAGACCATTCGCAAGCAATACGACCGCGGCGAAGAAGGCGCATCCTTTCGCGTAATCGCCGATCATTCGCGCGCGGTGGCGTTCCTGCTCGCCGACGGTGTCTTTCCGTCCAATGAAGGCCGAGGCTACGTCCTTCGCCGCATCCTCAGGCGCGCGGTGCGCCACGCCTGGCTCCTTGGCAGGCGCCAGCCCACGCTGGTGGAAGTCGTGCGCGTCGTCATCGACGAGATGGGAGATGTCTATCCCGAGCTGAGGCAGCGCTCCAGGCACATCATCGATACCACCCGCGCCGAAGAAGAACGCTTTCTCGCCACCATCGAAGGCGGCATGAAGCGCTTCGACGAGCTCGCGCCGAAGAAGACAACCCAGGGATCGACCGCAATCCACGGCACCATCTCGGGCGAAGACGCGTTCAGGCTCTACGATACCTTCGGCTTCCCGATCGACCTCACCGAGCTCATGGCGCGCGAGCGCGGCTACTCGGTCGACATCGCCGGCTTCGAGGCAGCGCTCCAGGCTCAACGAACCATGTCGCAGGAGGAGCGCCGCTCTCGCAAGATAGGCGTCGGAGCGGACACTCTCGCCGAAGGAGGATGGGCGCAGGGCAGCGATGGCGTGCGCTTTACCGGCTATGACTCGCTCGACGTCGAGACCGTTGTGCTCGCCAAGCGGGACCTTCCGGACGGACGCGCCGCCGTAATCCTGCGCGAGACACCTTTTTACGCCGAATCCGGCGGCCAGATATCTGACCGGGGCGAGATCGTCGGCGACGGCTGGCGCGTCGACGTCGACGAGGTCCGGAAGATCGACGGACGCATCGCCGCGATCGGCAAGGTCACCGGCAAGGTCGGCGTCGGCAAAGCGAAGGCGGCTGTCCCGCGCGAGCGCCGGCGCGACACCGAGCGAAATCATACGGCCACGCATCTGCTGCACGCAGCGCTGCGCCAGGTGCTCGGTGCGCACGTCCATCAGGCGGGCTCGCTGGTCGCACCCGAACGGCTGCGGTTCGACTTTACCCATCACGGTCCGCTCACTCACCAGCAGGTGACCGAAGTCGAGAACATCGTAAATCGCGGAGTTCTCGAGGGCGTCCAGCTGACGTTCGAGCAGCGGCCCTACACAGAAGCGGTCGCCGCTGGTGCGATGGCGCTCTTCGGCGAGAAATACGGAGATGTCGTACGGGTGGTATCGGTCCCCGGAATCTCGGTCGAGCTCTGTGGTGGGACCCACGTGCGCAACACCGCGGAGATCGCGCTGTTCAAGATCGTCAGCGAGACGGGCGTTGCCGCCGGCGTGCGCCGGATCGAAGCCGTCACCGGCCGCGGCGCCCTCGAGCTTTTCCGCGCCCGCGAGCACGAGCTGCAGGAGATCGAGCAGATCGTCCGCGCGCCCTCTGGCCAGGCGGCGAAGCGCGTGCAGTCGCTGGTCGACGACCGGCGCATTCTCGAGAAGCGTCTGGACGAAGCGATGCGGAGCGGCGGCGGCGGCGCCATCAAGTCGCTCGTCGATCAGGGCTCGTCGGTAAACGGTGTGCGCATCGTCGCAGCGACGGTAACCGCGCCGGACTTGCCGGCGCTGCAGGCAATGGGCGACGCATTGCGCGACCAAATGGGATCGGGCGTCGGCGTCCTTGCGGCATCGTTCGACAATGGGAAGAACACAATGTTGGCGGTGGTGACCGACGATCTCCGCGATCGCGGCATTCGGGCCGACACCATTTTGCGCGAGCTCGCTGCCGCCGCGGGCGGGAAGGGCGGAGGCAAGCCCCACATGGCCCAGGCGGGCATCCCCGACGCCCAGCGCATGGCCTCGGTTATCGCCGAAGCGCCGGAGATGATTCGCAAGCACCTCGACAAATCTTGATGACGGGCCGTGCGCTGAACGTGCCTCCCGAGCTGGAAGCCGCGATGCTCCGGGCCCTCCACGGAAACTCGTCTCCAACGGCCGATGATCTGCTGAGCGCCGCCGAGCACCTGCTCGAAGACGTGCTGGATTCAGATTGCGAGTCCCGCTCGTCCGCTCTCTCCTTGCTCACCGTCGATGCGCTGATCACGAGAGCACTGGCGGAATCCGCAAAGCATCAGGAAGGCGCCGAGACGTTCGCCGGAAATGCGATGCAGCGCCTCGGCTCCGCCTCGAGATGATCGTAATCCTGTTCACTGGCGGCACCATCGCCATGCGCAACGACCCCGGCGGCAGCGGCGCGCAGCCGAGCCTGAGCCCCGAAGAGATTCTCCGCGCGACAAAGGGCATTCACGCGATAACGGGCGTCGAAACCGAAGAATGGGGCCAGTTTCCCGGCCCGCATATGACCGTCGAGCGGATGTGGGCGCTGAGAAACCGCATCGTCGAGCACCTCGCCCGTCGCGAAGTCACGGGAGTCGTGATCACCCACGGCACCGACACCCTCGAGGAATCCGCTTACCTGGTCGCCCGTTCGACGGCCAGCGAAAAGCCTGTCGTCTTCACTGGTGCGATGAGAACCGTCAGCGACCTCGGCTGGGACGGTCCCGCGAATCTGTTCGAGGCGGTACGGGTAGCCGCCAGTCCCGAGACCCGCGGTTTTGGCGTGATGGTCGTCATCGGAGGGCAGATCTTTGCCGCGCTCGACACCACCAAGACCAACACGCACCTGCTCGACGCGTTCGAGAGTCCGGGACTTGGCCCCCTTGGCGTTCTCGACGAAGGCGAGCTGATTCTGAGGCGTGAGATGCCACCGTCGCCCCCCATCCTAAACCCTAATGCGCTGGCGACGCCCATCGACATCATCTTCGCCGCCGCCGGATCGGATGCCCGCCTGCTCGACGCAGCGAGGGAGGACGCACGGGGGGTGGTGCTGGCGGCGATGGGGCGGGGCAACGTCCCACCAGCGATGGTCCCGGGGATCCAGCGCTGGGTCGCCGATGGGAAGCCGGTTGTGATCACCTCGCGCACCCAGGGGGGACGCGTCGGACACACCTACGGCTATCCCGGCGGTGGGCGGCGGCTGGAGGAGATGGGCGCCATCTTCGGCGGCTCCCGCCGCGCCCAGCAGGCGCGAATCGACCTCATGCTCGGACTCGGCGCCGGGATGCGCGACGCCGAGCTCAGAGCGATGTTTGATTCATGAAGGAGAGTCGACTCGATCCACCGGAGACCGTTCGCGGGATCGCGAAGCGCCTCGAGGAAGCGGGCTTCGAGACGTGGTGCGTCGGCGGCGCGGTCCGTGATGCGCTGCTCGGACACCCTCATCTCGACTGGGATCTCGCCACCGCGGCCAAGCCGGCGGAGGTGCGCAAGCTGTTCAAGCGCACAGTCCCCGTCGGCGTCGAGTTCGGCACCATTGGCGTGCTCGATCACAACAACGTCATGCACGAGGTCACGACTTTCCGCCGCGACGTGCAGACCGACGGCCGACACGCGGTGGTGGAATTCGGCGCGTCGCTCGATGAGGATCTCGCCCGCCGTGATTACACCATCAACGCCATCGCCTTCTCGCCGAGCAGGAACGAGATCCGGGATCCGTTCAGCGGACAGAAGGATCTGGACGGCAGGCTCATTCGCGCGGTCGGCGATCCGCGCGACCGGATGCGCGAGGATCGCCTGCGCGCCCTGCGCGCCATCCGGTTCGCGGCGCGCTTCGGGTTCGACATCGAGCGCGACACCTGGGACGCCATCGTGGAGAGTGCGCCCGAGCTGACGCGTCTCTCCGCCGAGCGTGTAAAGCAGGAAATCGAAAAGACGATGGATCAGGTGCGCTTTCCGAGCAAGGCCTTCGCGATGTGGCGCGACACGGGGGCGTTCGGCTCGCTCATTCCCGCGCTGGCCCGCGTCACCGACCTCGAGCTCGCCCCGCTGGACCACCTGCGCCGTCCGCTGCTGCCCGGCCGTCCCGCTCGCCGGACAACCCGTATTGCCGGCCTGTTCGCCACGGTGCCCGCGCCGACCGTGCGCAAAACCCTCAAGGATCTCCGCTTTTCCAACAGCGAGACCGAGTGGATCGCCATGCTGGTCGAGCGCTGGCAGCAGCTCGGCACGCAGATGACTTCGGCGATGCTCAAGGCCGAGGAGATCTACGCCGTCGATCCGTGGGGCGATCAGTACCCGCCGAGCTCGATGCTGCGAACGTGGGCTGCCAGCGCCGGGCGCACGCGTCTTGCCCCTCTATTGCGTCTGGCCGACGCGATGTGGTGGGCGGCCCGCCAGGCCGGCGAGCCCGCTCCCTACAAGCAGACGATAGCGTCGGTGTACAAGCGGGCCATAAAGATCGCGTACAAGGATGCAATCTCGCTCTCCGATCTGGCGATCGACGGGAATGATCTGGAGAGGATCGGGATCAAGGGGCCGGGGGTGGGGCTGACATTACGAAAGTTGCTGGATGCGGTTATTAATGATCCGAGGAAGAACTCGCACGAAGAGCTGCTCAAACTTGCGCAACAGATGGGCGGTTCCGGTACATCGGGTTGAATCCTTTGCAAAACTGAAAACTGACGGGTGCGAGAAGTCAGTAGCATAGATGCCAGCTAACAGTTCACGACGCCCTGACTTATCTCGGCGGAATTCGAATCCATTGCTTGTGCCGCGAATGGCGGTACGTGACGTCCCGACGTAGTGAGCTGACAACTGGCCACTCTACTTCTAAAATCTCGCACCCGTTCAGTTCTCTTTATTCACAATCTCTCCTTCGCCTGATGCTTTTCAGATCGAGAACCCCGGACTCCACCGTCTGGAAACGATTCCGCTCCGGC
>DASXGU010000228.1:0-8474 GCA_036488915.1 Gemmatimonadaceae bacterium
ACGACCTCACCGACGAGATCACCGTTCTTCTTCTTCATGTTTCGCTTGTTGATCAGATTTTTCTGATCGGGGCCGACATTGATCAGAAAGTGCTGGTCTCCGTCGTCGTCGACGTTCGATTCTTCGACGGTTCCAGCCACCGTCATGCACGGTGAGAGCTTCTGCAGCCGGTCAGGAGTGTAAACGTGGTTCCACAAGCTCGGATCGCAACCGCCGGCGACCGCGACCGTGGATGAATCCGGGGCGCCGACGCTGGCGGCGGGGAGGCCTTTCAGCTTCTTGCTTCTGGTCCCGCCGTTGGCCGATCCGTTGTCGCCGGAGCAGGAGCACACCACCATCATCACGCCGATCGCCGCAAGTCCAGAATATTTCGCCGTCAGAGTCATCCGTTATCCCTCGATGCAGAGTCACCCACGGTTCAGCAATGCAATTTGCGGGCGGCGGTCAAATCATCGACTCCAGACAGTGGTCGGAAACGCATGGCATATCGTCTGCTTTTGTTGTCCACTATAAAGCTGTCACACCCCCTGAGGACGAGGCCATGCGCACACGACATTACTCCGCACTGATTTTTCTCACCACCGCCACCCTGAGCCTGGGCGCCTGCGGCGGCAACAAGAGCGCAGGATACGGCAACGCGTCGACAGCGGGGGGCACTGATACCACGCTCGCCGAGACGCAGACGACCGCCTCGAGCACGACCGACACCGTTGCGGCTCATCATAGCGTCCTGGGTGGCGCACTCGCCGGCGCCGCCGCGGGTCACGTGCTTGGGCACCACGCGATCGCCGGCGCGGCTGTGGGTGCGCTGGTCCAGCACGAGCGCAATAAGCACGCGGCGACGCAACATTAGCCGCCGGCGGCGTCGGCTTCCGGCCGGCGCCGCTAAGAAATGATTAAGATCCGCCGCGCGCGAGGTGGGTGCGGCCGGGGCGGTGTACAATAGCGCAAACCCGCTGAATCGTCACACCTACTCTCTGCGCCATGTTCGAAAACCTGAGCCTTCCCCACCTTCTTATGGTGCTCGCCGTCGCGATTCTCGTGTTCGGGCCGAAGCGCATCCCCGAAATCGCCGGTTCCATGGGAAAGGGCATCAGGGAATTCAAGCGAACCATGACCGACGCCGGTCGCATCGATGAAAGCGACGAAGCGCCGGTGCCCATGGTGCGCACCGACGCCCCCGAAGACCCCGCCTCGGGCGCGCCGAAGCGGCTCCTGCAGTAGCCCCTCGGCGACGCCGGACCCAAAAAAACTACTGGACTACTATCGAGCCGATCATGCCTGGGTGGATGGTGCAGTGATACGCGTAAGTGCCCGTTGCGTTCGGCATCACCACTGTTCTGGCGCCTGTCGAAAAGTCGGTCGACCCGTTAACGGCGGCGGATGAGAACGTGATGTTGTGAGCGATCCCGTCATTGTTCGTAAACGTGACCGTGGCTCCCGGCGAGACCTGGATCGCCTTCGGGCTGAAGGCCAGGTTCTTCAATGACACATCGGTCGTGACTACCGGTCCCGGAGGTGGCGGGGGCGGGTTCGTAACTCCCGAGTAGGAGGAGGATCCGCCGCAAGCGGCAAGGGTGAGAGCGGCAGCAAGAGAAAGCATGGTGCGCATACAGGTACCCTTCGTTCGTGTAGGGTGGAATTCAGGCGACAGCGAATGATGCTGCGCGAGCACAGAGTCGAGAGTCAGTGCCGCGAGACTTGTCGAATTGTCTTTCGCGAGGCCCGCTGTAAGTAGACGTCCTACACGCGGGAGTTATTCCCCATTAGGCTGGCGCCCGCGCGCCAACCGGAACTCCAAATGCCGCTTCACGTCCAGCCACTCCGATGCCAGGATGCTGTACATGACGCTGTCGCGGACCGTCCCGTCGCGGCGGGCCAGGTGGTGGCGAATGACGCCGTCCTTCTTGGCTCCGAGGGCCTCGATGGCCCTCTGGGACGCGAAGTTGAAGTTGTCGGTGCGCAGCCCGACGACCTTGCAGCCGAGCGACTCGAACGCATGGGTAAGCAACAGCAGCTTGCAAGCGCTGTTCACGTAACTCCGCTGCCAGCGTCGCCCGTACCAGGTGAAGCCGATCTCGACGCGATCGATCTCGCGCACGATGTCGTGATAGCGCGTGCTGCCGACGATCTCTCCGGTGGCGAGGTCCCGCACTGCCCACGGCAGCATGAACCCGGCTTGCTGGCCGGCGAGAGCGGCATCGATGTAAGCCGGAATCGTCTCCGGCGACGGCACCACCGTGAACCACAGCTCCCAGAGCCGCCCATCATTGACGGCCGCCGCGAGTCCGTCGCGGTGGCTGGGAGCCAGTGGCTCGAGCCTGACTCCATTGCCCTCAAGGGTTACTGGAACTGGTGTGATCATGGCCCGCCCAGCGACTACTGCGCGGGCTGCGCCGGGCTCGTTGCTCCGCGCCAGTCCAGGACCTGTTCGCGCACCTGCCAGCGGTTGTGCCAGTCATCGAATCGGAAGACGAACACCGAGCGAACGAAGGCCGGGGCTGAATCAGCACTTCCGGTCTTCGCAACGAGCACGCAGGTAACGAACGCCATCTCGCCGCTCATATCGAAGTCATCGACTGTGATCGCCAGTTGCGCGCCGGCCAGCGGTGTTTTGAGGAGCTGCTTCACCGCAGCGCTCCGCGTCACCGCCTCGGAGCCATCACCGATCAGCGACCTCACGTTGTCGGCGTACGCGGACGCAATCGCCGCCGAGTCGCGCTTCTCCAGCGCCTCCGTCCATTTCTGGAGAACCGTCGTCAGAGCCTCGCGGACTTTGGCGTGGTAAATCGCCGTCGGATTGTCGCCCGAATGCGGCACCGCCACCGCCGCCAGACCCTGCGCTCCGAGAGAGCCGGAAGTCAGAGCGATAGTCAGAGCGACCAAAACGAATTCATACAGCCAGGCTGCAGTCCTGAAGAATTTCATTTGCCGGAATTGCGAAGTGTCGCAGAGGTCGAAGCGATCACTGTCGCTCGTCAGGATTGGACACCACCAGAGGGGCAAAGGTTCATGTTCAGCAGGACACCTACAGCCCCAGCCACGCCCGCGCCTTGTTCAGATCGCGAAAAACTTCGATCGTCTGTCCATCGCTCTCCGCCTGCAGCGCAAACATTCGCGCCATGCCGTACGCCGCGTCTTCCGTCGCGACAAACGCCCTCCGCGTGCCCGGGTTGAAGAACTGATCGTGCGACGTGGCGTTGATCAGACCGGTGCCGACGCGGATTTCGGTGATGCCGGTCAGGTCGACGATCTGGCGGTACGAAGGAACGAACGCTGGATCGTTGCGCAGCCTGTTGTTGTGGTCATGCACTTCGTCTTCCGTCACCGTGCCCCACAATCTGCTGGCGACGAGACCCTGCTTTGGATCGATTGTATACGACGTCGGCAACGCTCTGGTCCTTCAGGGTTACCTTAACCTTACCTCGTAACAACCCGAAGTGTAAGAAAAAGATCTGCCGGCGAGCTCGTCAGAGTTTTTCCTTAAACGATCATCTATCCCGCCACTGAATCAGCGGAGCATCGAGGATGGATGTTTGCACCGCATCGGCGACGTCCCTGCGCAGAGCTTCGTGGCGGAGGTTCGCTCTGGTCGGATCCACCCGATTGGTAAGAAGCACCACGAATACCCCCCGCTCGGGATCAACCCATATGCTGGTTCCGGTAAATCCGGTGTGGCCGAACGACCGCGCGGAGAAGTACCGGCCGGCGCTGGAATGCTCGCTCGGCGTATCCCAGCCAAGCGCCCGGCTCGATTTCGGGGACTGCCGCGCGGTCCATCGCGCGACGGTCGTCGGCTGGATGAGACGCACTCCCCCGTACTGCCCACCACTTAGCAGCATCTGACAGAAGATCGCGACATCGCGCGCCGACGAGAAAAGGCCGGCATGTCCCGCAACACCGCCGAGCGCGCAAGCGTTCTCGTCGTGAACGATGCCGTGCACGTGGATGTGCCGGTACGCCGTATCGATTTCGGTTGCCGCGATTCGCGCCAGCAGCGGATGATCGGGTCGGAACGCCGCGGTACATGAGCTGTCCGCCGGCAACGGACCAGTCGCCAGGGGATTGAACCCGGTGTCGCGCATGCCGAGCGGCTGCCAGACACGGGTTGCCACGAACTGGTCGAGCGGCATGCCCGTAATGCGCTCGATGATCAGCCCGGCGAGAATGTAGTCCCAGTCGCTGTAGATAGTGCTGTCTCCGGGTTGATACACGAGCGGCTGGGCGTTGATCTGCTTCAGGTACTCGGTGCGACCGTGCAGATCGCGCCAGAGCGGCGCGAAGGCCTCGAATCCGCCGCTATGGGTCAGAATCTGGCGCACTGTAATGTGTGATTTCGCGGTGTCGTCGATCTCGGGCAGATAGCTGTGCACCGTGGCGTTCAGATCGAGCTTGCCCTCATCCTCGAGGATCATGGCGGCGGTCGTGGTGGCGACCACCTTCGTGAGCGAGGCCATGTCGAACATCGTCGAGTCGGTGACGGCCGGCGAGCCGGCGGGGACGTCGATCCGCCCGTAGCCGCGCAGGTGTACCAGACGGCCGTAGCGGCCGACCGCCAGCGCAACGCCCGGCGCGGCCCCCTCGGCGAGCCCGACCGAGACGATAGAGTCGAGCCGGGCGCCCAGGTTGGGAGCGAAGCCGACGCTGGCCGGATCAGCAGCTACGAGGACAGAGAGTGGTTGCGGGGCCACTGACAGGCGTGAGGGTGAAGTCGCGCACGCGGCGAGCGCAATGAGAGCGAGAGAGCCACTGAGCTTCATTTTTCGGAGTCGGGGATTGGAGCGATGGCGGTTCTACCTTAATAAATACAAAGGCGAAGCCCGTCCGGCTTGACATCCGGCGCCGATTCGGGATAAAACCCAGCGTCCGATCCCCGCCGCCAAGCAAGGAGTCACATGGCCGGCGGCCACGGCGGATCGTCGGGACGGTACGATGTGCTGAGGGAGAGAGCGTTCAGGTACGCCTTCATGCTCGATGCTGTGGGACTCCGACAATAGAAGCGCGCGCGATCGTCAATTCCTTTACGCCAAACCCCCGACGATGGTCTCTCTGAAAATCGAAAACTCCCGCCTCCATCTGGATGTCGAGGGCCTCGACCGATTCTGGTCTTTCCGCGGCCACATCGACATCCCGCTCTCGCACATCACGTCAGTCCGCCTCGATCCCGAGGCCGCTCGCGGGTGGTGGCACGGGATAAGGATGCTTGGCTCCCAGATCCCGGGCGTGCTCACCGCCGGAACGTTCTACGAGCACGGAGGAGTCGTGTTCTATGATGTCCACGACCCCGACGGCACCATCGTTCTCGAGCTCGATCACGAGCGCTACAAGCGCCTGATCGTCGAGGTCGAGGCGCCGGAGCAAGCCCGCGCCATGATCGAGAAGGCGATCGCGCCCAGAGCCTGACCCGTCAGGCCGGCTCGCACACGTCCGACACCAGCGTCGATCGCTCCAGCTGCCTGCTCGTCGATGTCTGTGAGTCGATCACTTGATCGGAGCGGCCGTGGTACGTGGTCGTGGTCGTCACCGTCACGAGATAAACATCGTTGAAGCTTCTTTGTCGGCTCGACGGCACCCCATTGGGCCCGTAAAGACAGCCGCTGTACTCGATGTGGCTCGAGCTCTCCTCGTGCTGCGCCGTCGAGACACAGGTCGTCACCCCGCGCGAAAAGCTGCAGCTGCCATCATAAGCCTGAGCCGCAGCCGGCTCGGCGCTGGACGACACCAGCGCGGCGGCGTCCGGTCGCAGGCCGGCAGAAGTCGGCGCCGTCGGTCCGCTGCAGGCGGTGAGCGCCAACGCCGTCGTGACGAGAGAGATACGTGTGAGCATTTGTACTTGCCTCTTGGCGCCCGCTGGATCGCAAGCCCGGGCGCAGTTAGTTGTTTGGTTACCCGTGCGTTACTGCTAGGTCGCCCGGCCCCCCGCGTCTCCGCAGCGACGTCACCGAGATCAGGATCACCATCAGGATCGCGATCACCAGCGATGACGTGATGCGGCTCAGATTCAATCCGCCCTGCGCGGCTGGTTTCGTGAGCGTGTCGCCAAGAGTCGCCCCCAGCGGGCGCGTCAGGACGTACGCCGCCCAGAACAGGATCGTAGTCGGGATTCTGCTGAAGAAATGCAGCAGAGCGACGACGGCGATCAACGCCGCGAACACCAGCGCGCCGCCCTGGAAGCCCAGCCCGGTGGTCGTCGCCACGAAATCCCCCAGCGCGGTGCCGAGCGTATTGGATACGAGAATCGTCACCCAGTAGAAGCTCTCGTCACGGCGATTGGTGACGCGGTCGACGACGACCCGGCCGGTCGTTGCGTGCCACACTAGCAGGATCACGATTACCAGAGCCAGCAGCATGGCCGATGATTTCACGTAGCCGAGACCGAGCGTGCGATCGAGGTAGTCGGACGTTGTGGTGCCGACGGTCGTCGTCGCGACTACTACCAGCCAGTAGAAAACGGGATGGTAGTGCTTCGACGCAACCTGCCCAACCAAAGTGATGATGAAGAAGACGAGGAAAATGAGGGTGCTTATGGCATAGCCGAGGTTCAGCTGCATCGACAGCGCGTCGCCGCCGGTCTCGCCCAGCGTCGTCGCGAAAATCTTCACGATCCAGAAGGCCACGGTCACGCGCGGGACCTTGCTCAGCACGTCCGCCGCCTCATCGCTCCTGGCGTCGTAGGACTGTGCTACATTGGCTGTGCTTGTCATGCGCCGGCAAAAAGCAGGAGTCGTACCCGCGGGTGCTGGCGACGCGATGTTCACCGGTCAGGCGGCGAAAAAGGCGTTCCGGTTGTCACCCGCTTGTAAGGAGGGTTGTCGGTGCCGAGTCGATCGTGCAACTGCGTCATCGCCGGCGGCGGACCGGCCGGGATGATGCTCGGCTACCTGCTGGCGCGGCGCGGCGTCGAAGTGACGGTCCTCGAGAAACACGCCGATTTCTTTCGCGACTTTCGCGGCGACACGGTGCACCCGTCGACGCTGGAGATCCTCTACGAGCTCGGGATCCTGGACGACTTTTTGAAGCTCCCGCATACCGAAGTCCGAAAGCTCACCGGCCAGATCGGCGAGACGACGCTCACCCTCGGCGACTTCACCCACCTGCCGAGCCATTGCAAGTTCATGGTGCTGATGCCGCAGTGGGATTTCCTGAACTTCCTTGCCGAGCGCGGCCGGCAATACCAATCGTTCCATCTGCAGATGGAGGCGCGGGTAAGCGGGCTCCTCTTCGACGGCGATCGCGTCGCCGGAGTCCGCATCGCTACTCCACAGGGAGCGCTGGAGATGCGCGCCGACGTGGTCATCGGAGCCGACGGCCGCGACTCGCACGTGCGCGAAGAGGCTGGACTCAAGACGATCGATTTCGGCTCTCCGATGGATGCGCTGTGGCTGCGGCTGTCGAAGAAGCCGGGCGACCCCGAGCAGCTCCTGGGCCGCATCGATTTCGGGGCGGTGTTCGTGATGCTCGATCGCGGCGACTACTGGCAGTGCGCGCTGGTAATCGCCAAGGGCGCGTTCGAGGAGATCAAAAAACGCGGCATTGAAGCGTTCCGCGCCGAGCTCGTGGAGCTGAATCCGTTTCTCCACGATCGCGTCGACGAGCTGCGCTCCTGGGACGACATCAAGCTGCTGACGGTCCAGGTGAACCGACTGGCCAAGTGGTCCCGCCCCGGGCTCCTTTGCATCGGCGACGCCGCGCACGCGATGTCCCCGATCGGCGGCGTGGGGATCAATCTCGCCATCCAGGACGCAGTCGCCGCGGCGAACATCCTGGCGCCTCCGCTCCTGAGCGGGTCGCCCGTCGGCGACGAGGTTCTGGCGAAAGTCCAGGCGCGGCGCGAGCTGCCGATGAAGATCATCCAGCGCGGCCAGCTGTTGATTCAGGACAACGTCATCAGCCGGGTGCTCGGCCGGAGAGACCGAATCAGGCCGCCATGGATAATCCGGATTTTCGGGACGATCCCGTTCCTGCAACGGATACCGGCGCGGTTGGTCGGACTCGGATTTCGGCGCGAGCACGTCGCGGGCTGACGATGATTCAGTCGCCGGCTTCGGTTTGGCGACAGGCGCTGCTCTGCCAGGAACTTTCCCTGGATGACTGAAGCAGCGGAGCTCGATCCGCGCGCCGTCAAGCGCGCCTGGATCTTCATGATTGCGGCGATCGCGCTTTACGCCTGGCCGTTTTCATTCCTGCCACGCGGCGCCCTTGGTTGGACCGGATTTTTCCATTTCCTTGGGTTCGGGGCGCCATCTCCCGCCCCCCTTAGGGGCTGGCTTTTGGCGGCGGTTCTGGTGACCGGATTCTGCGCGGCGGGGATGCGGGGTTATCCGCTCATCCGACGTCACCTCTTCGACGGCGGCGCGATCAAGATCGTGGCAGTCGTCTTCGCTTTCTTTTCAGGCGTCATGGAAGAAGTCTGGTTTCGACTTCTGATCATGAACTGGGCGCAGGCCCACGGGCACGGTCCGGCCGCGCAGGTC
>DASXGU010000006.1:0-9850 GCA_036488915.1 Gemmatimonadaceae bacterium
CCGCTACGGCTTCAACAAGTCACACGCCGTGGCGTACTCGATAATCTCATACCACACCGCCTGGCTAAAGGCGCATTGTCCCGCGGATTTCATGGCGGCGCTGCTCTCGTCGCAGATCGGCGACACCGACAACGTCGTCAAATACATCAACGAGGCCCGCCAGCTCCAGGTGCCCGGAGCGAAGGAGGCGGGGCTCGAGATCCTGCCGCCCGACGTCAACGAGTCGGGCTACAAGTTTACGGTCATCGGCGAGACAAAAATCCGGTTCGGCCTCGGCGGCATCCGCAACGTCGGCCGCACCGCCATCGATTCGATCCTCTCCGCCCGTGCCAAGGACGGCCCGTTCCGCTCCATCTTCGAGCTCTGCGAGAGAATCGACCTCCGCGTCTGCAACAAGCGCGTTCTCGAGGCGCTCGTACACGCGGGCGCGATGGATTCCCTCGGCGGACACCGCGCGCAGCTCGCTGCCGCTCTCGACGTCGCCATCCGCGAGGCCTCGCTCAGACAGGAGGACCTGGTTACCGGTCAGGCCTCGCTCTTCGGCGCGCCGGCCGGCGAGGCACAGCACGTGGAGACCAATCACGCGCTGCCCAACGTCCAGCCGTGGACCGAATCCGAGCGGCTGGCGAAAGAAAAGGAAATCCTCGGCTTTTACACCTCCGGACATCCGCTGGAGCGGTTCCGCACCGAGGCCGAGATCTTCGCCACCCACACCGTCGCCGATCTGGGCGCATGGCGTCCCGAGCCGATGACGCTCTCGGTGGTCGTCACCAGCATCAAGCGTCAGATGAGCAAGCGCACGGGCTCGGAGTTCGCGCGCCTCACCATCGAGGATTTCTCGGGGTCAGCCGAGGTGCTCGTCTTTCCCGAAAAGTGGGCCGTGCTGAACGACCAGATCCGCACCGACGTTCCGATGCTCCTCAAAGGCGGCTACCCCCGCCGCGACGAGAGCGCCGACAACCCTTCGTTCATCGTCGAGTCGGCGACGAAGCTGGCCGAGATGCGTACCAACGGCAACGTGACAGTTGCCATCGAGCTGGCAAAAGGGGCATACTCCGGCGATGTGATGTCGGACGTGAGGGCGATCGTCGAGACCTATCCGGGGTCGGCGCCGCTCGAGCTCCGCTGGAGCGACGGCACCGGCGCCCCGGTGCGTCTTCGCTCCCGGTCGCTAAGATTGGCCGCCGACGGTGCGGCGCTGAACGCTCTGCGTAATATTTTGGGCGAGTCTTCCGTGCGACTTCAACGGGGGAGCTGACCAGTGGCATCAGCAACACAACTCGAGTTCGAGAAGCCGATCGCCGAGCTGGAGCGGCAGATCGACGAAATCAAGAAAACCGCGGGTGACAGTCAGCTCAGCGTCGCCGAGGCCATCGAGCCCCTCGAGCGCAAGCTCGAGGATCTTCGCGAGGAAGTCTACAAGAACCTGACGCCGTTTCAGCGCGTCCAGGTGGCGCGCAATCCGAAGCGTCCATTCACAGCGGACTACATCAGGCTCGCATTTACCGACTTCATCGAGCTCCACGGCGATCGCGCATTTCGCGATGACGCCGCCATCATCGGCGGCTGGGGACGTCTCGACGACGACACGGTGATGGTCATCGGTCACCAGCGCGGCCGCGATACCAAGGAGCAGCTGAAGCGCAATTTCGGCATGCCCCACCCCGAAGGCTATCGCAAGGCGCTCCGCCTGATGAAGCTGGCCGAAAAATTCCACGTTCCGGTCCTGACCTTCATCGACACCCAGGGCGCCTGGGCCGGACTCGGCGCCGAGGAGCGCGGTCAGTCCGAGGCAATCGCGCGCAACCTGTACGAGATGAGCCAGCTCCAGGTTCCGATCATCGCGACCGTCATCGGCGAAGGCGGTTCAGGTGGAGCGCTCGCGCTTGGCGTCGCCGATCGCGTGTTGATGATGGAGAACGCGGTTTACTCGGTGATCTCCGTCGAGGGCTGCGCGGCAATCCTCTGGAAGGACGCCAAGAGTCCGGAGATGCGCGAGAAGGCCGCCTCGGCTTTGAAGATCACCGCGCCGGAGCTCCTCGAGCTCAAGGTCATCGACGAGGTCATTCCCGAGCCAAAGGGTGGCGCGCACGCCGATCACGACACCGCGGCGAAGTCACTGCAGACCGTGCTGTGCAAGCACCTCGAGGAGCTGCGCAAGATGCGGCCGGAGAAGCTCGTCCGCCGCCGCCGCCAGAAGTTCCTGCGACTCGGCGCGTGGTCGGAGTAGCCATTGGCGCACCTCGTCGAAGTCGCCTTCAGGGGCAATCGTAAGGAATTCTTTCTCTGGGACTATCCCGATCCGCCGCCGCTCAAGGCGGCAGTGATCGTCGATGTAGAGCGCGGAGAAGACCTCGGCGTCATCCATTCCCTGGGCGACCTCGCCCAGAAGCGCAATGGTGGCTGCTCCCACGGCTGCGGGACTTCCCTGCCGGAGCGAAAAGCGCTGCGGCTGGCGAGCGAAAAGGATCGCGCTGTGTCGCGGGATCTCGACCGCCTGAACGAAGATGCGCGTCGCAAAGCGATGGAGCGCGTCAAAGCCAACGGCCTCGGTATGAAGCTGTCGGACGCCGAGTGGCAGTGGGACCGCAAGAAGCTGACTCTGTATTTCACCGCCGACAAGCGCGTCGATTTCCGGAATCTGGTTCGCGATCTGGCATCGCTCTTCCGCACCCGCATCGAGCTCAAACAAATCGGAGTGCGCGACGAAGCCAAGCGACTCGACGGCATCGGCCGCTGCGGCCGCCAGTACTGTTCGGCCTCATGGCTGCCCGAGCTGCGGCCGGTAAACCTCGGCGTCGCCAAGGATCAGCGGCTGTCGCTGAACCCCTCGCAGATCTCCGGCGCCTGCGGCCGGCTGATGTGCTGCCTGCGCTACGAGCACGAATTCTACGTGCAGAGCCGCAAGCGGTTTCCCAAGGAAGGGAAGATCGTCGCGACGAAGCTCGGAGAGCAAAAGGTCGTGAGCGTGGACATCTTCCGCGAGCGCATCACCATGCGCGGAGTCGAAGGTGACGTGCGCCTGCTGACCCTTGCCGAGTACCGGGACGAGACCGAGCAGCTCGCCGGCGCGGCCGCGGTCGTGGCCAACGGGGACGAAGAAGACGCGGCCGGCGAGAGCATTCGTCCTGACGAGATATCGCCCGACCTGCTGTACACGGCCGAGCATCCGGTATTCGTGCCTCCGGGCGAGAGCCGCCCGACATCCCGGCCGGCATCGAGCGAGGTGGCACCGGGCACCGACGGACGCGAGGGCGGCAGCGCCGGCAAACGCCGCCGCGGCAGGCGCGGAGGGCGGCGAAGCCGCGGCGGTGACGAGCCAAACTCGACTGGCGGCCAGTAATTGGCCAAGTACTTCCTCACCACGGCGATCGATTACGCCACCGCGGATCCGCACCAGGGTCACGCCTACGAAAAAATCGGCGCCGACGTCATAGCGCGCTATCATCGCCTCCGCGGCGACGACGTGCACTTCCTCGTCGGCATGGACGAGCACGGCCAAAAGGTTGCGCAAACGGCGGCCGAGAGAAAGGTCTCACCGCAGGAGTTGGTCGACGCCGTCGCCGAGAGCACCGAAGAAATCTGGGGCCGGCTCGAGATCTCCTACGACCAGTTCGTCCGCACCACCGATCCCGCCCACAAGGCGGGCGTGAAGCGATTGATCGAGCTGATCTTCGAGAAATCGCCCGACGATTTCTACGAGAAGGCCTACGCCGGCTGGTACTGCGTCGGCTGCGAATCGTTCAAGAACGACAGCGAGATCGTCGATGGAAAATGCATTCTCCATCCGACTCGCACGCTCGAGTGGGTCGAGGAAAAAAACTGGTTTTTCCGCCTCAGCGCGTACGCCGATCGACTGCGAAAGCTGGTCTCCAGCGAAGAGTTCCTCCAGCCCAGGTCGCGCCGCAATGAGATCCTGTCGCTGATCGATTCGGGACTCGAGGACGTCTCAGCCAGCCGGAGCCGGTTTTCCTGGGGTGTTCCATTTCCGCGTCGCGGCAGCAGCGGCGAGGTCCAGACGACCTACGTCTGGTTCGATGCTCTTCCCAACTATCTGACCGCCACCGGATTTCCCAATCCCGACTACGAGAAGCTGTGGCCTGCTGATTTGCACCTGATCGGCAAGGACATCACGCGCTTTCACGCGTTGATCTGGCCCGCGATGCTGATGGCGGCCGGACTGGAAGTACCGAAGCGCATCTGGGTCCACGGCTTCGTGCTGGTCGGCGGCGCGCGGGTGAGCAAATCCGCTGGCGGAAATCTGGACCTGCGCGATGCCATCGGTCGGTTTGGCGCCGACGCGTTCCGGTATTTTCTGATGAGGGAGGTGCCGTTCGACGGCGACGGCAGTTTTTCATGGGAGAGATTCGAGGAGCGCTACAACTCCGACCTCGCCAATGCCCTGGGGAATCTCGCCAGCCGCACGATCTCGATGGTCGAGCGCTACTGCGGCGGCACCGTTCCCGGCGGTGACAGGAACGAGATCGACGCCGCCGACGCCAGAGATCTCGAGGCGTACCACGCTTCGATCGGACCGCGCGGATTTCTTCTGCATGACGCCCTCAAGGCGGTGTGGCAGACGATCTCGCGCGCCAACGAGTACGTCGATCGCCAGGCGCCGTGGAAGCTCGCCAAAGACCCGGCGAATAAAAAAGTTCTCGAAGCCACGCTGGCGACGCTGGTTCGACAGCTGGCGCGGCAAGCCGTGTATCTGTGGCCGTTCATGCCTGGTAAGGCTGAAGAGCTATGGAAGTCCCTCGGCGCGCCGGGCACTGCCGGCCAGGTGCGCTTCAAGGATCTCGACGATCTGGATCCAACGGGATGGAAGGTCGAGAAAGGGCCCGGACTTTTTCCACGAAGCGAGCCGGCGGAGCGCAAAACTTCCTGAGCACAAAAAACCCCGGCTCGTCGCCGGGGTTTTTCATGTCTGCAGAGCTGCTCGGCTACCTGTTGGGCGTGTTGTCCAGGCAGGTTTTGTTATTCGATCCGCACGTCGTGCTCGGCGCGACGGTGATGTCGCCGCGGGCCGTGATGGTATAGACGTGACCGCCGAGAAAGGAAACGGCGGGGCGCGTTATGGCGTTGGTCGCGACACCAGTATATCTCGTGCTCAGATCGTAACTGCCAACCGGAAGAGACACGAATGCCCCGGCTCCCTTGTACGCGGTCTCCGAGCCGACCGCCACCTCAACACCAGACGTCGTGTTCTTGGCGTAAAGCGTCATCGGATTGGCGTTCGAGATCGCGTTGACGAACCTGACGCTGGCCACCGAGAAATCGGTGGGCTCGGTGAAGGGGTCTTCTACCACGAACGCGTCGATGGTCTTGCTCGTCGAGTTGTAGAACCCGCTCTGGTAATACGAGTAGTACTTGCCGTCCGCGATGGTCGTATTGACTGTCGATATCGGGAGATCCTTGTCGGTCGTGGCGGCAATCCTGCCGGTGACCGCGTACTGACCGGGCGCGATCGACATGTAATCCCCGCCGGCGGCGATTCCGCCATACGCCAGTCCGGTGGTCGATTCCGTGCCCGAGGTGGACACGATAGCCGTCAGCTTCGTCTCACCGGCGTAGAAATTCACGCCTGGCGAGTTCACTCCGAAATTGAAGAAGCGGATTCGGGAAGTGGCCGATGGCGCCTCTGTGATGGTTCGCAGTGGATCCCCGCCGCAGGCCGAAAGCAGGCCCGCGAGGCAAAGCGCCGCGATAGATATGTGTCTTCTGGTCATGGTCCGGTTACGGTAGGGTGATCCACAAAGGCTTGGTGTGATAGTCAGTGGCGAGACCGCCAATGACATCGAGGCCTGCGCTGTTCCAGACGTACTCCGAGTTGTACCTCGGCCTGATGCGCTGGACGAGCTTGCCGGCGTTGTCGGCATAGAGAGCTGCCGGAGGCGTGAAGCCGCGGAACACTTCGGTTCCGCTCACCGGATCGATGTCGGTGTAGTGATAGCGCCGCATGTCCATCCACAGCTCGTTGTGTCCCCAGGCCCACTGCGCGATGTACTTCTGCGACATGATGTGCGACAGCGTCAGGGTCGCGGGCACGATGTTCGGCGAAGCCAGAAAAGCGGCCTTCTCCGCCGCCGAGATCTGCGTCGGAGTCTGGTTGTCGTCCAGATTCCTGGCGTTGACGAAATCGATGTGCGACGAGATTCCGTTTCTGTACGCCGCCAGAGCGGTCGCCTGATCTCCCATTCTGAGCGCCGCTTCGGCCTTGATGAATTGCAGCTGCGCGTACGTCATCAGCGGCACTCTCGACTTGTCGGAGAAGAGATACCGGCTGGGCTGACCGGCTCCCGCGCTACCCGCGTATCCGAAGAAATTCTCGGGCTGCTGCGCCGTGGTGAGTCCGCCGAACCCGAGGACGTTGGGGTCGAGCCCGCGGAACGAGCCGTCGGGCGAGGGCGCCAGCATCCGCGACATGCGCGGATCGACCGTCCCGCCAAAATCCGTCCCGTTCATCAGGTTGACCACGAACTGCGTCTGCCTGTAGAGATTGATGTTGCCGCGAGTCGGTCCCCAGAAGTTGCGGTCGGAGTTATCCGGGCTGGTGCCGGGGTACGGCATCAGCGCGTCATCGGCGTTGCTGGCGAACGATTTGTCGACTTCAGAGATGACCTGCGCCGGAGCGTAGGACGCCTTGTTCGAGTAGTGATTGAGGTTGAGCGCCAGCATCCCGTGAGCGAGCTTCAGCCACTTGGTGCGGTCACCGTTGTAGATGTGGTCGCCCTTGGCGAGGTACGTGGGATCGACGGCGTCGTCGTTTCTCTGGAGCAGCACGATTGCGCTGTCGAGCAGGCGCTGGACTTCCTGGTAAGCGTAATCCTGGCTGTCGTAGTCGAATGTCGTTCTCGACTGATCGATTGCTTCCTTGACGATGATCTCGCCATGCAGATCGGTCAGAGCCTGCCATCCCCACGCCTTGAGGACGAGGCCCACGCCGAGCAGATCCCAGCGCTTCTCAGCGGTGGCCTTGCTGTTCATGTCGATCAGGTTCTGGCCGAGTGACCAGTACACATCACGCCATTGCTCCGCGCCGTTGTCGCTGGCTGGGTCGTAGCCCATTCGGCCCCACGTCTGCGCCGGAGAGAAGTTGGTCGAGGTCGAGAGCCACTCCTGGGTGTAGTGCCCGACGTAGCGCCCGTCGTACTGGGGTGATGTCACCATCCAGTGGAGCATCGGCGCGAGATACAGGTTCGCCGAGACGTCCTGGGGCGCATTCGGATTGGTATTGACGTCCAGGTATTTGCTGCAACTTGCCCCGGCGGTAAGGACACCGGCGAGCAGCGCGATATTTCTCATTCTCATTTAGAAACCCAGCCTCATGCCGAAATTGTAGCCGCGCGGCATCGGGAAGTTGCCGAAGTCGATGCCCGTTCCACCCGAGCCGCCGACCGCCGCGGTGTTGCCGTTCACGACCGGATCGAGCCCCGTGTAGTTCGTCCACAGGAACAGATCCGTGCCCTTCACGAACACGCTCGCGTTGTGTGAGCCGAGGAAGCCGCCGGGCAGAGCGTAGCTGACCTGAATGTCTCTGAGCCTCACCCAGTTGATGTTCTTCTCGATGAAGAGCTCTTCGCTCATGTTGGTGTAATAGGCCGTCTGGAGCGCGGGAATGACGACGATGTTGTTGATCGTCGGATTGGCGGAGTCTTCCTTGCCGTCGCGCAGCACGCCGTTGATCACCCGCGGCGTATTCCTGTCCAGCGTCGACATCGACAGTCCATGAGTGACGAGATAATGCTCGGTGGCGTTGAACACGTCGCCGCCCCTGCGGAAGTCGAGCAGGAAGTCGAGCGACAGCCGGTTGCGGCGCAGCGTGTTCGTCAGCCCGAGTGTGTACTTCGGCTGGCGATCGTACCCGGCGTCGATGAAGTTCGTCGAGCGAATCGGCAGGCCGGAGGACGGATCGATGAGCAGCTGGCCGGCCTTGTTGCGCAGGTAGAACAAGCCCGTGAGCGCCATGGTGGACATCCCAGGCTGCACGCCGTTGCGCACGTTGCCGTAGAGCCACGTATCTGACACGTACGACTCGGGCAGCGCATGCGGCAGCGACAGCACCTTCCCGTGCGACTTGTCGAAGTTCGCCTGGAAATCCCAGGAGAAATTGTCGCGCAGTACGGGCGTCCCGCGCAGCGTGATCTCGGTGCCGGTGTTTCGGGTCGAGGCGCCGTTCAGGTTGAACAGGATGTAGCCGGTGGCGTAGCTGCCTCTGATGTCGTTGACGATCTGGTCGGTGGTCTGCTTGCGGTACACCGTCGCATCGATGCCGAGACGATCGTTGAGGAAGCCAAGCTCGGTACCGAGCTCATACGACTTGGCGAATTCGGGCTTGAGGGCGAGGTTGGGGCCCCAGAAATCGTAGCCGTAGCCCCCGTACGATGTGGTCTTGTACTGAAGCGCCGGGCGGTAGGCGTAGGGTCTGGCATCCTTGCCGACCTCCGCGTACGCCGCTCTCAGCTTGCCGCTCATGTGACGGCCGATCGCGGGAAACGCGTCGGAGAAGATGAAGCTCGTCGACACCGAGGGGTAGAAGAACGAGTTGCGTCCCTTGGGAATCGTCGACGTCCAGTCGTTTCTGCCCGTCGCGTTGACGTACAGATAATCCTTGAAGTCCACCGTTCCCTGAGCGAAGGCGCCCACCAGACGGCGCTGCTCCAGGGTGGTCATGCTCGATCTGAGGTTGGTGTTGTTGATCGAGACGAAGTTCGGATCCAGGAAGTCCCGCCCGAGCGCGGCGTCCGTGGTCGTCCGGAAATCAGAGATCGAGTTGCCGACCAGCCCGCTGATCGAAAGGCTTTTCGTGAGCGGATGATTGTTGAAGTTGAAGATCGACTGGACGTTGATGTTTCGCGTGATCTGGTCGGCCAGATCGAGGATGCCGTTGGATGCAAAGCCCGCCGCGCTCTCGGGATTCCGCAGCACCAGATTCTGATTGGTGTAGTTGTCGGCGCCGATGTTGGTCTTGAAGTAGCCCCAGGAAAACGGCGTGATGGTGAAGCCGACATTGGAGAGAAGCCGGTTGGTCCTGGAGTTGATCTTGTTCTTGTCGACGTTGAAGTACGGATTGTCGACCTCACTCGTCGAGCTCAGGGTCGTCAGCCGCCGGCGGACTCCCGATGGGGTGAGATAATCAGCCGCGTTGTCCGTCTGCGGCCAGAGCAACACGCCGATCATGGGGCCAATGTCGCCCTTGTACACCTGGTTGTTCTTGTCGTAGGTGTAGGCCATCGACACGTCGGTGTTGAGCCAGGAATTGATCTGTGCCTGCGATGCGCCGGTGAGATTGATGCGGCCGTAATCGGTGCCGCGGATGACGCCGGTCTGCTGGTCGCTCGAGCCGGCGAGTCGATAGTTGATCTTGTTGTCGGTGGTGGCGCCGCTGAACGACAGGTTGTGGGTCTGGGTCGAGCCCGTCTGCAGGAAGCCGCCGATGTTGTCATAGAACACGGTCCCCGGGGCGTACGGGGCACCGAAGTAGTTGAACGAGCCGAGTGTGCCGTCCGCGGCGACCGTGGTCGGGCCAAAGGCGCGCTGAACGACGGGCGCCTTCCGGTTGTTCTCGATGCGGAAGTCGTTGCTGTACTGCCAGCCCCCGCCCGGCCGGCCGCGCTTGGTGGTGATGACGATCGCGCCATTGGCTGCGTCGATGCCGTAGAGCGCGGCAGCTTCGGGTCCCTTGAGAACGGTAAGGCTCTCGATGTCTTCGGGATTCAGATCCGAGGCGCGGTTGCTGAAATCGATGCCGCGATTGCTCAGTGCGGTATTGGAGTTGGCGTCGGAGCCGAGAACCTGGGTGTTGAGAGTCCGATTATCCATCGGCAGGCCGTCGACGATCATGAGCGGC
>DASXGU010000016.1:0-2425 GCA_036488915.1 Gemmatimonadaceae bacterium
AACCGCGGCGACGTGCACCGCCGCCGGGGACGGGTTCAGCCCGACAAGCCGAAAGACCTGGTCGAAGATGTGGGCCAGCACCGGCTCACCCACCCATCCGAGCGCCAGTGACGCGATCGTGATCCCCAGCTGAGTGGCGGCGATGTACCGATCCAGATGCTGGAGCGATGACTGGACGGTGCGGGCGGCGCGATCGCCCCGTGCGATCATCTCGTCGAGCTTGCTGCGACGGACGGCGACCAGGGCGAACTCCGCGGCCACAAAGAACCCGTTCACCAAAACCAGGCCGAGTACGGCGATCATGCTGCCCGCCGCGAATGTCATGGATGGGGGGTCGGCGGCCGGCGCAGCAACAAGTCCGGGGACCATATCTCTGTAATCTATATAGTAGTAGAGACTTAGGAGCCCATCGGAGCGTCCTATTGTCGGTAGTGTCAAACTCCCGCAATATGGAAACCTCGATACCGGCGGTCCCGATCACGCCTGCGCTCGCGCCCACCGCGCGCGTCCTTCCCGTCTACGGCTGGGTTGGGCGCGAGCGGGCGCTCCGCGTGCTGTATCTCGGCCGCCTTTCGCTTGCCACTGCGATCTTCGTGGCGGCGATCGCCGTTTGGCGCCGCGCCGACACCACCGCGACGCTACTGGCGACACTCGCGTTCGTCTCCACGCTGCTGTTCACCGCGAGTTCGGTTTTCTACAGCTCACGGCGGCCAACGAGATCGGAGACCTTTTACTACCTCCAGATGATTTTCGATCTGGTCCTGGTCACGATCGTGGTGAGGGTCACCCAGACCGAGACGCCTTCGCAGCTGGCGCCGCTATACATCCTGGTCATCGCCGTGAGCGCGCTGTTGCTGCCATCGGCGGGTGTCCTGCTGATCGCGATGCTGGGTGATGTGCTCTATTTCGCCGTGACCCTGGCCGGCATGCCCCGGGTTTTCGACACACCCATCATGGTGCAGCTCGGGATCTTCGGGGCGGTGGCGCTGGGATGCGGCTACATCGGCTCGCGTCTGCGCGAGGCGCACACCGGCGGCGAGCAGATGGCCAGGGAGCTGGCGGCGTTCCGTCTGCGCGAAGCCGACATCGAGCGACTGCACACGCGTGCCGAGCGACTGGAAGCGGTTGCCGAGCTGAGCGCTTCGCTCGCGCACGAGATCAAGAATCCGCTCGCCTCGATAAGAAGCGCCGCCGAGTTGCTCGCCAAGGTGCCGGGGGCCGACGACGATACCCGCACCCTTACCAGACTGGTTCAGCGCGAATCCGATCGGCTGTCCCGACTGCTGTCCGAGTTTCTCGATTTTGCCCGGACCGGCGTCACCAGCGTGCGCCGGGTTGATCTCGTTGAGGTGGCGCGTCACGCTGCCGCTCTGGTCTCCAACCACCCGGACAAGCCCGATCGGGTCACCATCCGCGAGCTGTTTCCTTCAACACCTCTGGTCGTCGTTGGCGATGACGATTTGCTCCATCGCGCGATCTTCAATCTTCTTCTCAACGCAGTGCAGGCATCCCCACCAGGCGGTGAAGTCCGGATCGAAGCAGCGGAGCTAGCCTATCATCAGCTTCCGCGGCAGGCCGAGCGTTTCACGCGCGGCGGTCTGATGCTGCAGGTTACCGACGAAGGTCGGGGCGTGCCCGAGTCGGTGAAGGACCGCCTCTTTGAGCCCTTCGTCACGACGAAAGCAGGTGGGTCCGGACTCGGATTGTCGATCGTCCACCGCGCCGTCGAAGCGCATCACGGATTCGTGCTCGTCGACGCCAACGGAAAGAGCAGCGGGACGAAGTTCACCATGATCCTGCCCAAGCTTGGCGCCGAAGGGGCGCGAAGGACTCCGCAGGCGACCGCGAAGGCCTCGTGACCACCGCGGCGACTTCAGCGCCCACGGTTCTCGTCATCGATGACGAGATGGGAATTCTCGACACCATCAGGATCCTCCTCAAGAGCGAAGGCTTCATTCCCTATACCGCCCTTGGGGGGAAAAAAGGCCTGGAGCAGATCGCGGCGCTCAAGCCCGACCTGATCATCACCGACGTCCGGATGCCGGACGTCACCGGTCTCGACATCCTCGGGTCGGTGCGGGCGCACGATCCAGACGCCGTGGTGATCCTCATGACGGCGCAAGCGAGCCTGCAATCGGCGATCGGTGCCGTCAACAACGGAGCGTTCTACTACATCCAGAAGCCCTTCAGGAACGAGGAGCTCGTCGCCATCGTGCGGCGCGCCGCCGAGCATCGCACGCTGCGCCGCGAGAGCAAGGCGCTCAAGAGCGAAGCGAGACGCCGGGATGGCTCGATCCGGCCGATCGGTGGGAGCAAGGCGTGGCTCGACGCGCTGCACGTCGCCGAGTCGGTGGCGGCGACTGATTCGACGGTGCTCTTGCAAGGTGAATCCGGTACCGGCAAGGAAGTCGTGGCGAGATACATC
>DASXGU010000022.1:0-2961 GCA_036488915.1 Gemmatimonadaceae bacterium
CCCGTCGAGACGGCGAAAGGCTGGCTCACGTCGTACGACGCCGAGAACGGCGCCGTGAGATGGAAGTTCCAGACTCCACGTCCGATCCTGGCCGGAGTTACGCCGACCGCTGGCGGAGTCGTGTTTACCGCCGACCTCGGCGGCCAGCTCTATGCGCTCGATGCGACGACCGGCCAGGTGTTGTGGCGGACCGATACTGGACAATCGACGGGCGGGGGGATAGTCACCTATGTCGCCGGTGGGCGGGAGCTGCTGGCCGTGGCGTCAGGGATGAAATCCACGGTGTGGCCAGGGGCAGCAGCGCAAAGTCGCATCGTTGTCTATGGACTCAAATGAGCACACTCGAGTGATGCCCGACCGCACAACGACACTCCCTGATTCAAGAGCCAACGGCTACACGCCCTCGTATCTCGCCGCCACGATCGCGGTGGGGCTCGTCTTTACGCTCTATCTGCTTACGCTCGCGCCTTCGGTGGCGATGTGGGACACGGGCGAGTACATGGCGTCGGTGAAAGTGAATTTTCCATCAATCGCCGGCCTGGTGAGCGGGCTCGCACTAATCACATCAGCGTGGCCGATGTCGCGGGACCGGAGCCACCGCTGTTGACTCCGACCTTTATGGTCAATCCGGTGACCCTGGAGGCTCAGGCCACCCGTCTCGGTTTGATTCCCGCCAACGGGTTGTTCTGCGAATCGAACCGGGTCATCGAGTTGTCGATGAATGAACAGCAAAAGGGGCACTCCAGGAATTCCTCGCGGTGCGCATCCGCGAGTGAACCGAACGGCCTGTCCTGGCGGTTGCGAACGATCTCGTCGACCATGCAGTTGCGGTTCTCGTTGTCGAGGTCGTGAACTTCACGCTTGTACGGGCTCGTGTTGGCGACGTACCGCTCCCCATTCAGGTTGCCCTTGTATTTGCGCGACACCGGTATGGCCCTCCCTAAGAGTTAGTGCGGCCCAACCCCGGACGGGAGCCAAGTCCCGTATTGGGAGCCAAAAAGATAGGTATGCCTCCATTAACGGCTCGTGAAAGGTCTATGACACGGCCGTCATAATCGGCGGCAACGCGCCTTGCGCCCGCGGGCTTACACCCACGACATGATTTCGGCGACGGGCGTTAGATCGTACAATTTGGCATGTCCTGGACGAGCGGTGATCGTGCGATCGATGGCTCCTTGCGCGACACGCTGAATGCAAGCGTCGGTGATCGCTACGCCGTCGAGAGAGAGCTGGGCCGGGGAGGGATGGCTTCGGTGTGGCTCGCTCGCGATCTGCGCCACCAGCGCCTGGTCGCCATCAAGGTGTTGCATCCCCAGCTCGCCGGGGCTATCGGTGCTGATCGCTTCCTCCGCGAGATACAGCTCACCGCGCAGCTTCAGCATCCGAACATCGTTCCGATGCTCGACTCCGGGGTTCTGCACACAGCCGACGGAATGGCGGTCCCCTGGTACGCGATGTCGTACATCGCCGGCGAATCACTCCGCAGCCGACTCGAGCGCGATCGGTACCTGCCCATCGAAGACGCCATCCGCATCACCGAGGAGGCGGCAGGCGCCCTCGACTCGGCGCATCAACGTGGCATCGTCCATCGAGACATCAAGCCGGAGAACCTTTTGCTCGCCGACGGCAACGTCTACGTCGCCGATTTCGGCATCGCCAGAATCGTGTCCGAGACTGGCGCCGACCGCCTGACCGAGTCGGGCGTGGCAATAGGGACGTCGGCGTACATGAGCCCCGAGCAGAGCACGGCTGACGTAGTGGATGCGCGCAGCGATCAGTACAGTCTGGCGACGGTGCTCTACGAGATGCTTGCCGGCGAGCCCCCTTTCACGGGTCGCACTCAGCACGCAATCGTGAGCCGGCGCCTCGCTGAGCCGGCCCGATCCATCAAGCCGGTTCGGTCGTCGGTGCCGGATCAAGTAGATGGTGCTCTGCTCAAGGCGCTGGAGCGAATCCCGGAGGACCGATTCTCCGATATCGCCTCGTTTGCCGGCGCGCTCCGCCGACCACCGTCATCCCCCACTCGCTCTGGCCTTTTTCGGCGAATGAATCGGTGGCAGGTCGCGGGAAGCGTTGCGCTCGCGGTGGCGGCGGGATTGGCGATCTGGTTTTCGATTAGCGCCGCGCGAGAACGTGGGTCCGCGTCGAATGAGGTCGCGGCCCTCTATCGACGCGGTGTGCGCGCCTACGATCGACGCAGCGGCGTAGGGACGATCGAAGCCATCACGGCATTCAGTGCGGCGGTAAAACGTGATTCATTGTATTCGCCCGCCTGGAACGGTCTCGCCAACACCTATGTTCGGGCCTATGAGCGCCCATTTCCGATTCCCGGTGTGACGCGTGAAAACACTCTGCGGCTGGCAGTGGCAGCGAGCACGCGAGCACTGGCGAGTGACAGCACCAGCACCGACGCGTGGCTCACGCAGGCCATTCTCGGGCGGGACGTCGACCCGACCGACAACCGACCTGTGGTCCGTTCACTCCGGCGCGCCCTCGCCCTCGATTCGACGGACGCACGCGTCTGGCACTTTCTCGCACTCATTTCCGCCGAAAACGGAGATTTCCCCTCGGCGCTCGCGGCGTGGCATCGATCCGTAAAACTGAACCCGACCTATACCCAGGGCCTGACTTTTCTCGGAATCGGCAACTACTGGCTTCGTCGATACGACAGCGCGCTGGTATGGATCGATAGCGCGCTGGCAGTGGATCCAACCTATGTGCTCGCGCGTACGTCGGCAGGATTGGTGGAAAGCGCGCGCGGGAACTACGAGCATGCGCTGGCCTCGTTTGAGGCGGGCCGGCGGCTGACAGACGACATTGAGGCACTCAACGCCGTGGCGGGGTCCGCCACCGCGAATGCGGAACGGGGCCACTCTGCAGAGGCGCGCGCCGAGCTGGCGACGATCGAGCCACTCGCCAAAGCGTACTCCATCGTCCCGCTGCATCCGGCGGTATTCATCG
>DASXGU010000043.1:0-4306 GCA_036488915.1 Gemmatimonadaceae bacterium
CGATTCTTCCAGCCGCTCCAGGACCTATCGGAGAAGTACAACATTCTGCAAACGGCGATGGCCAGCTCGGAGCGGATCTTCACTCTGCTCGACACGACGCCGAGCGTTCCCGACGTCGCCAGGCCGGCGGGGAAGCCGGCGGTGCGCGGAGTGGAGGTTGCGTTCGAGGACGTCTGGTTCGCCTATGACCTCGCCCACATGGCGAAGCAGCAGGCCGGCGCTGCGGCAGCCGAAGCTCCCGTGGAATGGGTTCTCAAGGGCGTGAGCTTCCGCGCCAGCCCGGGCGAGACGCTCGCGCTCGTCGGCCACACCGGAGCCGGGAAGACCACGATCGTGAATCTGCTGATGCGATTCTACGACCCGCAGCGCGGACGGATCACCATCAATGGCGTCGATATCAGGACGATGCCGCTTGACGAGCTCAGATCGCTCATCGGCTACGTGCAGCAGGACATCTTCCTTTTCGCCGGGGACATCGCCACCAACATCAGGCTCTCCAATCCGCTCTCCGACGAGGACGTCGTGCAGGCCGCGGCAAAGGTCGGCGCTGACCGAATCATTCGCGGGTTTCCGCAGGGTTACGGACAGATATTGGGCGAGAGGGGCGCATCGATCAGCGTCGGGGAGCGGCAGCTTCTTTCTTTCGCGCGCGCGATCGCGGCCAACGCCCCGCTGCTGCTGCTCGACGAGGCGACGAGCGCCGTGGACAGCGAGATCGAAGCCGAGATTCACGAGGCGCTGAGCGTGCTCGTGGAGGGCCGAACCACCATTGCCGTGGCGCACCGACTCAGCACCATCGCCAATGCGGACATGATTCTCGTGCTCCACCATGGGGAGGTCGTCGAGCGCGGAACGCACCGGGAGCTGATCGAGCACGGAGGTCTTTACAGCAATCTGTGGCGCCTTCAGGCTGGAGACTCCGACCATCTCCTCAAGCGGGCCGGATGATGCTTGCCGCTCATTTCGCGTATCCGTACTTTGAGGCCAGGAGGGACCCCTCCTTGAACGCTCCATCCATCAGCACTTCACATCCATGAGCTCCCGCTAGTGCACCTTGCTGTTGCGGCTCGCACTGATGTCGGCCGAATTCGGAAGGGAAATGAGGACTCGCTGCACGCTTCGGCCAACACTTACCGCGGGCTGTTCATAGTCGCGGACGGGATGGGTGGGCACGCCGCCGGCGAAGTCGCCAGCGAAATGGCCGTGGAGATCGTCAGCCACGATCTCTCCGACCTCAACGATCTGGATGCGACCGACTCCACCGAGCGAGTCGCGCGCGCTCTGCGGGACGCGAATCGCGCTGTTTATGAGCGGACCCGAATCGAGAGGGACAAGCTCGGGATGGGCAGCACCGTGTCATCGCTCCTCCTCTCGACTACCAGATACCTCGTCGGCCACGTCGGCGATTCGCGCATCTACCTCGTTCGCGACGGTCAAATGCGTCAGCTCACCAAGGATCACTCGCTGGTCCAGGAGCAGGTCGATGCTGGTCTTCTGACGCCCGAGCAGGCGAGGCGGCACCCGCAGAGCAACGTCATCACCCGCTGCATCGGCATGGCCGACGAGATCGAGCCCGACGTCTTCGGCGGCGAGGCCCGGGTCGGCGACTCCTTTCTTCTTGCGAGCGATGGACTCACGGGAATGGTCGACGACCGGCGCATTCAGCAGCTGCTGATGTCGCGCGCCAAGCCGGAGCGCATCGTCGACGCGCTCATCCAGGAAGCGAACGTCAACGGCGGAAACGACAACATCACCGCCGTCGTCGTGAGGGTGCTCGCCGAGGAAGGGACCAACACCGACCGGGAAGTGACGCCCGTCCCACCCGCTCGCTCGCATGGCTAACGACGCCGAGACCGTCGCCGGCGTCGCGCAGCTCTACCTCGGCAACATTCTATACGCGCTGGAGCTGGCGGCGATCAGCCTCGACGACCAGAAAAAGCTTACCGATGCCGCGTTCTATCGTGGCATCGCGCGCAAGCTCGCCGAAGCGAGGGGCCGTGAGTCCGGGCGCGACAAGTAAGAAAAAGAAGACGGCCGCAAGAAAGTCCCCGAAGTCACCCGCCGCCGGCGCGGAATCGGTGAAGACCTTCAGGACCGCCGGCGATTTCTCTGCCTGGCTCGAGAAAAATCATGCGCGCTCCACCGGAGTGTGGGCGCGAATCGCCAAGAAGGGTTCGAAGACGAAGTCCATGAGCTACGCCGAAGGATTGGACGTGGCGCTCTGTTACGGCTGGATCGACGCGCTCAAGAAACCGGAGAGCGAGGCCGCCTGGCTGCAGCGCTTCGTGCCGCGACGCAAGGCCAGCTTGTGGTCGAAGATCAATCGCGAAAAAGCATTGGCCTTGATCGAGCGGGGCGAGATGCGCGCCCCCGGACACGCCGAAATCGCCCGCGCCAGGGGCGACGGCCGTTGGGATGCCGCTTACGATTCGCCGGCCACGGCTACTGTTCCCGCGGAGCTGGACGACGAGCTGGCCCGACGCCCGAAGGCAAGAGAATTCTTCGATACGCTCGATCGCGTCAACCGCTACGCCATCATCTGGCGCGTTCAGACGGCGAAGAAGCCCGAGACGCGGATGCGGCGAATCGCGCTCCTCGTCGATATGCTGGAGAAAGGCGAGAAGCTGCATTAGATAGTGCCGAGCCGCGCCAGCAAACGATGATCATCCGCATCAAGAAAAACGCCGACGGTCGTACCTCGCTCAGCTGCACCAGGGACGACGGCACCACCACGTGGCAGAGCCTGGACGGCAGCCACGCTCGGTTTTTCCCACGCCACGATCTCACCCATTACGCGGTGGAGACGGTGCTGGCGGACCGAGGCGGCTTTTACGGGCTGGTCGACTCGGGTTGGGATCTCACCGACTTCGGCGCGCCGTGGCCAAAGGGCAGGCTGCCGGTCACCGCCAATTTTGCCGAGATGATAGTGGGCTTACTGGATCTGGAGCGTGCGACCGGTCATCTGGTCACCGCCGACGACATCAACCAGCGCCTGTCCGAGTTTTCGGTCGAGAAGGGCCTCTCGCCACCGCCGCGGATCGGCGAGGACGCGGTCGAGCAGATTCGGCGGCGTCGCGCCGAGCTTTTCTCGGCGTGGGATCAGGTCGAGCCGGGCGACGTCCTGGAGCTTCCTTTCTGACTCGTTACCGGAGAATTCCTCTCCCCGAAGGGGCGTCGTTCTTGCTAACTTAAGTGATCAGCTGACGCGCTCCCCACAAGGAACGGGGTCGTCGTGCACGTGTAAGATTTTGCACCAACCTCATCGCGCAATCCGGAGAAGTCATGGGAACCGCGACACTTACCGCACCTGAACAACAGACTGACACGTTCCCGATCAACGGGACGGACTTCATAGAGTTCTACGTCGGCAATGCCAAGCAGGCGGCGCACTTCTACCGCAACGTCTTCGGCTACAGGATTCTCGCCTACCGCGGCCCCGAGACGGGCACCCGCGACCGCGCCAGCTACGTTCTCGAGCAGGGAAAAGTCAGGCTGGTTCTGACGACCGCGCTCAGGCCCGACAGCGACATCGCCGCGCACGTCCACAAGCACGGCGACGGCGTCAAGGACATCGCTCTCTGGGTCGACGACGCGCGCAAGGCATTCAAGCTCGCCACCGAGCGTGGCGCCAAGGCCGCCTCGGAGCCCAAGTCGCTGGTGGACGAGGATGGAGAGGTCGTGATCGCCGGCATCCGCACTTATGGCGAGACCATCCACAGTCTGGTCGAGCGCAAGAATTACCGCGGCGCCTTCATGCCCGGATTCGTTCCGTTCGCCGGCGTCGGCGAGGCGCAGGGCGTCGGACTCAAGTACATCGATCACTGCGTCGGCAACGTCGAGCTCGGCGCCATGAACAAGTGGGTGAAGTACTACGCCGACGTACTCGGCTTCACCCAGCTGATCTCCTTCGACGACAAGACGATTTCCACCGAGTATTCGGCGCTGATGTCGAAGGTCGTCGCCAACGGCAACGGCCGCATCAAGTTCCCGCTCAACGAGCCGGCGCAGGGCAAGAAGAAATCCCAGATCGACGAGTACCTGGAGTTTTACCAGGGTCCGGGATGCCAGCACATCGCCATTGCCACCGACAACATCATCGATACGGTGACGAAGCTGCGCGATGCGGGTGTGGAGTTCCTGCGCGTGCCGGGGACGTATTACGACACCGTCATCGATCGGGTCGGAGCCATCGACGAAGACGTCGCCCGGCTCCGCGACCTCGGGATCCTGGTCGACCGCGACGAGGAGGGCTATCTGCTGCAGATCTTCTCGAAGCCGATGGAAGACAGGCCCACGCTGTTCTACG
>DASXGU010000059.1:0-2406 GCA_036488915.1 Gemmatimonadaceae bacterium
ACCCTCGAAAGCCCAGGGTCCGATGCTCGGGATGTACTGGCCGTTCACGGTCAACGGATTTCCCTCGACGACGTTCGACCGAACGACCGGTATCTGGAGCGCCCGCGCCGCCGAATCGAACTTCGCGGGCTGATCGGTCGAAGCCGCCATGCGCGCGAGGGAGTCGGCGCGGCGATCGGTCTTCGCCGCTGCGGAGTCGCTTTGCTGGATGCGCAACAAAATGTGGCTGAGGGTGAGTGTATCACCCTTCCGTGCATCCAGCCTGATCAGGTGGTACCCGAATTGGGTCAGCACGGGCTGAGAAATCTCGCCCGGCTTGAGGGCATACGCGGCGGTCTCGAAGGGCGCGACGAACCTCCCTTTACCGCCCTTGCCGAGCGAGCCGCCTTTTGCCGCCGACGCTGAGTCGGCCGACTCGTCGCGCGCGACGTCTTCGAACTTCTCGCCGCCACTCAGGATCTTGTTGCGGAGGTCGAGGGCGTGCGCTCGCACTGTCGCCGAGTCGGCGGCGGTGACGACCCGGGGAATGATGATGATCGATACCTTCGCCGTCCCGGAGCGCTCGAAAAGCTTCTTATGGGTGTCGTAGTACGAGCGAATCTCGTCGTCGCTGACGCGGACAGCCGAGTCCGAGATGCGATCGGGGGAAAACAGCACGAACGAGACCTGCGCCGAATCGTTCTGGTCCTGGAAGCGACGCCACAGCATGTCGTCGGTGACGTAGACGTCGCTGGCGACCTGGTCGAAGAGCTTTTCCTTCGGGATTTCGGTGCGGTAGTACTGCTCGAGCTGAAAGAGGATGCCCTGCTGCCTCGCCATCGGGCTGGCGAGAAAACGCTGGTACTTGGCCTGGTCGAACTGGCCGTCCGTCTGCAAATCAGGCGACTGGAGCAGGCCGGGAGGCGGATTGTAGCGCGCGGCCTGCAGAATCTCGTCGTCGGTGACGGTGATTCCGCGGCGCTTGTACTCCTGACGGAGCAGGGCATCGGAGACGAGCTGGTCGTAGGCCTGGTCCATCAGGCGTTGTCTCTCGTCGAGCGAGATGCTCTGATTGTTGCGCTGGGTCGCTTCCTGCTCGAGGTTTTGTGTCGCCTGATACCACGTCGTGGCGAGGATGTCGTCGCCGTTCACCGTCGCGACTGCCGTGGTGCTCGTGATTGGCGCTCTGCCGAGCAGACCCGACGTCTGGGCGAGAAGAAATCCCCCGACGAACAGGATGACGATGAATATCCAGATGTATTTTGCGGAGGCCCGCATCGCTTGCAGCAAGGCACTTCTCCTTACACGAATTGAAATGCCCCGCCCCTGACTGACGGGGGCGGGGGTTGGAAGGGCGTATAGCCTTGTAAGGTATGGGTTTGGAGGACCCGGATGCAAGTCGCGCAAAAGCCTCGATTGCTGCATCTTTCAGGGCCGAGGCCGTGCTTGTGACGCCGTGACGGCGAACGCGGTCATCTGGGCGTGAAACCGGAGTTCCGGGAAGATGCCGCCCGTTTGGGCAGTGATGGTGGCAGAAAGTGGCTAGTTTGCTGTTGGAACGGCTTGCTGAAGGTGCGCCGAGTGGGCGGCGTGCCAGACTGGAACTTGGCGTTGGGCATCGCGAGGGATCATGGACTACGACCGACTGCGAGAGCTTCAGGAAAAATTCGAGGAAAACCCGCGGCGATACTTCGCTCCCCTGGCGAACGAGTATCGCAAGGGTGGTCAGCCCCGGCGCGCGATTGAGATTTGTCGCGCGCAGCTCGCGCAGATGCCGGGCCACATGAGTGGCCAGATCGTGTATGGCCAGGCGCTCTATGAGGCCAGCGAATTCGAAGAGGCACGCCAGGTTTTCGAGCGCGCGCTCACTCTGGATCCGGAAAACCTCATCGCGCTGCGGTCGCTCGGCGACATGTCACTCCAGAGCGGAAACACTACCGAAGCGCGGAGCTGGTACATTCGCCTCTTAGACGCCGATCCGAAGGACACCGCCGTGATCTCGCTCATCGCGGAGATCGATGCGTCGGCTGATGCGGTGACACCGATCGAAGAGCAGATACCGGGCGTCGATACCGACGCCGGAGATCAGCCGATCCCATTCATTACAGACGCGCAGGGTGGTCCCGTCGGGGAGGGGCCGCCGCCGTCGCCTGAGAGTTATTCTCCGCCTCCACAGCCCGAGGCTGCGGCACCCAGCGAAGCGTCGGCCGTCCCGGCAGAGTCGCCCGCCGAAGCGAATCGTGAGCCGGAAAGCGTCGTTGCAGCTGATCGTGAGGCACCCGGCGCATCGGCGGAGTCCGCGCCACCCGAAGGACTCGAGCGACACTATCCCGTCGAAGCCGGCACCGCCTCGAACGAGGCGAGCCCGCCTGCATCCGCGCCCGAGCCAGCAGTCTCCGACGAGCTGGAACAGCCACTCGGAGCCGA
>DASXGU010000164.1:0-4368 GCA_036488915.1 Gemmatimonadaceae bacterium
CGGCATAAATCTCGTTCAAGCCAACGTCGTCTCGCCGCTTCTCATGGGAGACCGGCTGGAGCTGAACCCGGTCGCGATTTTCGTTGGGCTCGCGTTCTGGTTCTACATCTGGGGCGTCGCGGGTGCGCTGCTCGCTGTCCCTCTCATGGCGACCTTCAAGATTGTCTGCGACTACGTTCCATGGCTGGCGTCGATCGGTGAGTTCCTCGGCAAGCGCGACGAGCACGAGCGACGCGTGGTACAGCGCGGAATCGGTTAACGGCCCGGAGCTCGAGCCAGACCGCTATCGCACGCGAAACAAGAGCGCGCGGCGATAAAAAGTGTAGTTTTCCGATACCTCAACCCCCCCCACTTCGATGGCATTCATCATCCTCCTGGTCATCATCGTCGCCGTGGTACTGGCGGGCGTCGGGATGTACAACCGGCTGGTGTCGCTGCGGGTGCGCGCGGAGAATGCGTGGTCGGACATCGACGTCCAGCTGAAGCGGCGCGCCGACCTCGTGCCCAACATCGTCAGCACTGTGCAGGGGTACGCCAATCACGAGCGCGCGACGCTCGACGCGGTCACCCAGGCGCGAACGCGCGCGGTTGCCGCGCAGAGCGGAACCACGGCGCAGCGCGCCCAAGCCGAGGGAGAGCTGACCAACGCGCTGCGCGGCATGACGGTCGCAGTCGAAGCGTATCCGCAGCTCCAGTCGTCAGCCAACTTCCGCGACCTCCAGCAGCAGCTCGCGATCATCGAGGACGCGGTCCAGAACGCGCGGCGGTACTACAACGCTGTGGTCCGGGACTTCAATACGGCTATCTCCACCGTCCCGTCGAACCTCATCGCCGGTCCGCTCAACTACAAGGAGCTCGAGTTCTTTCAGGCCGACGCCGCCGATCGCCAGCTGCCCAAGGTCGCTTTCTAGAGAGCGCTGACATCCTGCGCCGAGTAGCGGGTCTCGCTCTTCTCGTCTCCGCGCTTGCTGGTGGCGCGGGGGCCCAGGGACGGATCATCCGCATCCGCGACTTCGAATCGCTGCTCACGGTTCACAGCGACGGAACGCTCGACGTGGTCGAGAGCATCACTGTCCGCTTCTACGGCGCCTGGAACGGCCTCAATCGCGATCTCTCGCTCCACCACCAGACGGCGCAGGGCCGCGCCGCCAAGCTCGACGTCGAAGACGGCGCCATCACCGACGACGCGGGACATCCGCTCGTCGTCGAGCACCAGAGTCCCAACGGCTGGACGCGACGCTACCACATCTATGTCCCCGGCGCCGTCAACGCCGATCGCACCATCATCATCCGGTACCGTGTCAAAAACGCGATCCGATTTTTCTACGCCTCTTCCGGGAAGCCGGCGCTCGACGAGCTGTACTGGAACGTCACCGGCAACGGGTGGTCGATGTTCATCGACAGCGTCCGCGGGCGAGTCGTGCTGCCCGACGGCGTCATGCCGACACAGCTCGCGGTGTACACCGGCTACGCCGGAGTGCGCGGTACAGACGGCGTCATCCAGCGCGACAGCAACGAAGTGGTCTTCCGCACAACGCGCTCGCTCTATCCCTATCAGGGAATCACCGTCGCGGTCGGCTGGGCGGCGGGCCACATCTCGTCGCGTCCGAGCGAAGTGTACCAGCGCACCGTCGGAATTTTGCGCTGGATTCCACTCCTCATTCCATTTCTCGTGCTGGCGCTCGCCTATCGAGCCTGGAACAAGAACGGCCGCGATCCGCCGGAGGGCTCGTTCGTTGTTCGCTACGAACCCGTCGCGGGCGCCACTCCCGCCGAGCTCGGCACGCTCATCGACAACAGCGCCGACATGAGGGACATCACCGCCACGCTGGTCGATCTGGCGGTGCGTGGCTATGTCCACATCACCGAGCTCAGCGAAGAGCATCTTTTCGGACTCACCAGGAGCACCGACTATAAGCTCGATATCCTGCGCAAGCGCAACGAGTGGACGGGTCTCAAGGCCCACGAGGTCAGCTATCTCGACGCACTCGGCCAGGCGGCTCCCAGCGATGCGTACTCGATGAAAGTCTCTGAGCTGCGCGACAAGTTTTACAAGTTTCTGCCAGAGATAAAGAACGCGATCTACGACGAGCTCGTCGCCGCCGGCTATTACCGTGAGCGCCCCGACACCACCCGCGGCCGATGGTTCGGGTTCACCGTGCTCGTCGCGTTCGTTCTCGGCGGATCGACCATTCTCTCGCTGGCGCGGGGCTGGATCATGTTCGCGCCGGCGGCGCTGGTGATCGCAGCGATCATAAGCGTCGGGTTGATGGCGTTCTTTGCCCAGATCATGCCGGCTCGCACTGAGGAGGGCGCGCGTGCGAGGGAGGCGACCCTTGGATTCAAGGAATTCCTGAGCCGAGTGGAGGAAGAGCGCTATCGGAAGATGATCACGTCGCCGGAGATGTTCGAGAAGTATCTGCCCTACGCGATGGCGTTCGGCGTCGAGAAGAATTGGGCGAAGGCGTTCAGGGACATCTATCGCCAGCCGCCGCAGTGGTACACGGGGGGCACGGGCCCGTTCAACGTTTCGACCTTCTCCAACAGCATCGGCAGCATGACCGGCGCGGTGGCGAGCAGCATGTCATCGAGTCCGGGATCGGGTGGCGGGGGATCGAGTGGTGGCGGCAGCGGCGGAGGTGGCGGCAGCGGGTTTTGACGCGCCAGGGAGGACACTTGGTGAAAAAGGACGAGCAAACGCCGTTGGACCAGCCGTCGCAGAGCGAGACGCCGACTCAATACTCTGTGTCGGCGCCCGACGCGAATTTGATCGACTCGGTCCCGGCGATCACCACGGATTTGGTCGGGGAGCCGAAAAAGCGCATCGCAATCTTCGTCGCGCACGGGATGGGCCAGCAAATTCCGTTCGAGACCCTCGATTCCATCGCCGAATCGCTCCGCACCCACGACTCGGCGCTGACTGGCCAGACCGTGACGGCCGTCAGCAACAGCATCAAGGCCGAGGATCAATGGCTGCCGCGGATCGAGCTGGGGCTCAAGTCGGGGAATGTCGAAGCCCACATCTATGAAGCGTACTGGGCGCCGCTGACGGAGGGTCGCATCAACATCCGGCAGGTCATGGGGTTCCTAAGCGGCGCGGGGTCGAACGGACTACAGGTAGCGCGCAAGACATTCAGGCGGTGGCTGATGGGAAAGTACGAGGTCTTTCCCACTCCGATTCGCGTGGTCGTGTATCTGATTCTGGCACTGGCCACCATGGGCTCGCTGGTGGTAATGAACTCGACGATCGCGATAGTGGCCGCCGCCCGCGCGTTGTTTGTTGCCCGCCCCTGGTGGCTGAGCGACGGACTCTTTGCCGATCTCACTACCACGTTCGATGGGGTCGTGACGGCGATGGCGGTGTTCGGCGTCTCGCTCACGATCGGACACGTCATGCGCGGAAGATTACCCGTGCTGATCCGAAGGATCTGGAGCTGGGTGACAATCTTCGCCTTCGTTCTCGCCACATTTGCAATCGTCCTCGCCGGCGTGTCGGTCGTGGCGCTCTTCTTTCTGCACATTCGCGGCGGAGTGGCGCCCACGACGGAGCTTTGGCAGAACTGCTTCAGCAAGACGGCGATCGACGGCTTCAATCGCCTGTTCGATCTGCTGGCGGCGTGGGCCATCATCCTCATTGCGGCCGGAGTGCTCGCCGGATGGATGGGAGTCGTCCTCGTGCGATTCGTGCGCGACGTGACCGATCGCCCCAACAGACTGCTCACTCTGGCAGCGATGCTGGCGTTCGTGCTTCTCGTCGCCACAATCGGTGTTTTAATCGATCGATGCCTTCCTTTGCTCAACGCCCCCGGTGGCGTGGCGGCCCTGCGTCACGGGGTGGCGTGGCCGCTCCTCATCGTCGCCAGTGCGTTCGTGCGGTCGGTGCTGGTACAGTACGTCGGCGACGTCGCGATCTACGTCATGCCGTACAAGCTCGACGCCTTCAACGATCTGCGGAAAGAGATCAAGGACACCGTCTACAAGGTTGCCCACGCCGTGTACGCGATGAAGGACGACGACGGCGAGCTCGAGTACGAGAGCATCATCGTGCTCGGCCACTCGCTCGGCAGCGTCATCGCCTACGACGCGCTGAACCGGCTGATTCAGGAGGACGGAGCGGGTACCCCTCCAAATGCGCTCGAGGTCGTAGCGCGCACGCCGTTGTTTCTCACCTTTGGATCGCCGCTGGACAAGACCGCGTTCATCTTCGGCGCGCAGGGTCACGCAACCACCGAAGCGCGCGAAGCCCTCGCGGCTTCCGTTCAGCCTCTGATCCAGGACTACAAGTATCGACCTAAGCAGTGGGTCAACATTTATTCGCCGTGGGACATCATCAGTGGGGCGCTCGACCTGTACGACCTGCCCGGCACG
>DASXGU010000020.1:0-7712 GCA_036488915.1 Gemmatimonadaceae bacterium
GATGACGATCAGCGAGTTGGTCGTTTCGCGGGATTCGCCGGACGTACGCGATTTACGCGGTTTACGCATTGCGCGCTCCCACGCGAGCGCGAATCACCGATTTGATTCCGCCGCGAATGTTGAAGTCGCCGACCACTTCCATCCAGCGCGGCTGCGCCACCGCCGACAGGTCGTCGAGAATGCGATTCACCGCGCGCTCGTAAAAAATGCCGTCGTCGCGAAAGCTCCAGAGGTAGAGCTTGAGGCTCTTGAGCTCGAGACACTTGTCCGCAGGCACGTAAGTGATGCGAATCGTGCCGAAGTCGGGGGCGCCGCCCTTGAGCAGAGCCAGCTCCTCAGCGTCACTTTCGATCCCGCCAACCGGACAAAGCGACGTGAACTCCGAGCAGTCCATGTGGATCTCGTAGTCACGGTTTGCGTAGGGGTTGTCGAACGTCTCGAGCAGCTCTGGTCTGGGCATTCCCAACGATGCACCTCTGCCCCGCGCGGATCAATCCGCGGAGATCATTCCGCGGAGATCACTCGTCGCGAAGCTTCCGCGACATCTCCTCGAGCAGCCGCCGCTCGTCCCTGGTCAGACTTTCGATGCCGTGCTGGGAGATTTTGTCCAGCACCCGATTGACCCGCGCGGCGTATTCCTTGGGATTCTCCTGCTTCGGTACATGCTGGATCGGCTTGCTCTGACGCAACACCACCGCGTTGCTGCGCGTCACCGCCTCGTCCGCTTCACGGGTGCGGTCGCGCACCGGTGCTCGGCCACGCGGGACTGCCCGGGGCATGTCCTCCGAATCGTCCGGAACGGCCGACACCCAGCCCCTCACCCGGTTGATTCCACCCACCGAGTAGAGCTTGAGGAAGATCCAGCCGAACGCCATTCCACCAATGTGGGCCGTCCAGTCGATGCGTGAGCTCGGCGAGAGCGCGAAGATGATGTTCATCGCCAGCAGTGCTGCCACCAGCCACCGCGACCTCATCGGGATAACGCCGAAGAGATACACTTCCTCGTCGGGCCATCTCAGCGCGTACGCGACGAGGACGCCGCTGATCGCGCCCGACGCACCGATCACCGAGGAGTGCTGCGCAAATAACAGGTGAGCGATCGCGCCCCCGATTCCCGACCACAGGTAAAGCTTGACGAACGCGCTGGTCCCCCACTCCTGCTCGAGCCGCGGACCGAACATCCATAGCGTGAACATGTTGAACGCCAGATGCGCGAGCCACGCATGGACGAACATGTATGTGCCGACGGTCCACCAGTCGGCGGGGAAGCGGGCCGGGTCGAGGGCGAGCGCTGAGTACACCGCATCCGATCCGAACAGCGTCAACTGCAGGAAATAGATGCCTATGTTCAGCGCCAGCAGCCACTGAACAGCGCGCGTCATGCGAGGGGATTGGGGTGCGTCGTACAGCTCGCTCATCGGGGCCTGCTACTAAGGGACTACATCGTAAGACACAGCGTGCAGCGAAGGGTTCCTCTGAGGAAACGGCTAGAGGGCCAGCTTCACAATCCGTTCACAGAGGTCCGGAAAGCTGATTCCCATCGCCGCTGCACCCTGCGGTATCAGACTGAGTTCGGTCATCCCGGGCAACGTGTTCGCTTCGAGACAATAGAACTCGCCCTCGCTGGTCAGCCTGAAATCTATGCGGGCGCAGCCCCCCAGCTTGAGGGCCTTGAAGGCCGCCAGTGCCTGCTGCTGCACCCGGTCGGCGGCCTCGGGCGAGATCTTGGCCGGAAACTCTTCGGTAGCCATGCCAGCCGTGTACTTGCACTCGTAGTCGTAGATCTCGTGTTTCGGAATGATCTCGCCGACCGGCAGCGCAATGTCCCCGAGAACCCCGACGGTCAGCTCCCGACCCGGCACGAAGCGCTCGATCATTACCTCGTCGTCGTACTTGCTGGCTTCTTCAATGGCGCTCGTCAGATCCGACCTTTTCTTGACCACCGATAGCCCGACGGTCGATCCCTGCTTCGATGGCTTCACCACTACCGGAAGGCCGAGGATTCCCTCGACCCGCTCAGTCGTAGCCGGTGCCATCAGCCAATCCGCGGTTTTGACACCGGCAGCCCGGAACAACCTCTTCGATAGATCCTTGTCCATCGCCAGCGCGCTCGCCAGATGGCCGCTGCCCGTGTACCTGACCTGCGCCATGTCGAGAAGCGCCTGGATGGTTCCGTCCTCTCCCTGACCGCCATGAAGCCCCAGAAAGACCACATCGGCGTCCTTGATTTCCTTCATCGATGTGAGGTTCGGCAGAAAAGTCCCTTCCGCGAACTTCGACAAGGATTCGAGCGACGGCGGGGCCACGCCGACCTTTCCGGACCTCAGCTCGGTTTCCTCTTTTGCCCCGATCACTCCGCGGGCCGGATCGAGAGCGGTGACGTCGTGCCCCTTCTCCCGTAGCGCCTGCGCGATTCGGGATCCCGAGGCGAGCGAGACGTTTCGCTCCGAGGATGTTCCACCCATCAGCACCGTAATTTTCATTGGATCGATTTGGTTCGTTGTTATCGCGACATCATGAAGTGAAGCATGTCGGACCGGGTAACGATTCCCTGCACCAGACCGTGCTCCTGGACCAGCACCGCCGGATTCGCTTTTGACAGCAGCTTGACGACGCTGTCTACCGGCTGATCCGATGCGACCATCGGAAACGGGGAATCCATGATCTCGCTCACCGTCGTCTCGAGCAGCTTCGGGTTCTCGAGGCTTTTCTGGGACAGCGACCAGTCGCTGACCGAGCCGACGCAATTGGCACCGTCCATCACCGGCAGCTGCGAGACATCGTGGAGGCTCATGAGCCCGATCGCCTGACGGACCGTCGCGCCCGGCGCGACGCTGACCACCGCCGGCGCTCCGCCATTCTTTCGCCCCAGTACGTTGTGCAGCGCAATTCTGGGCGCGTCGAGCATTTGGTTTTCGCGCATCCACTCGTCGCTGTAAAGCTTCGACAGATATCGCTCACCGGTATCGCACAGAATCGTCACCACCATCGCCTTCGGGTCATCGATCTCGCGCGCCACTCCGAGCGCGACCGATGTTATGAGTCCGGAAGATCCGCCGACGAACAGGCCCTCTTCACGCGTCAGCCGACGCGCCATCGCGAATGAATCCTTGTCGCTGACCGTCTGGTAGTCATCGATCAGGCTCAGATCGAGCGTCCCGGGAAGCTTGTCCTGACCAATCCCTTCCACTTTGTAGGGCGTCCCTTCCATTTTGTTCTTGCCCTTGCTCCGCCAGAGCTCGGCCAGAATGGATCCCACCGGGTCGCCGGCGATGACCTTTATCGCCTTGTTCTTTTCTTTCAGGTAGCGGCCCACGCCGGTGAGCGTTCCCCCGGTGCCGGCGGCGCCGACGAAGTGGGTGATCCTGCCACCCGTCTGCTCCCACAGCTCGGGCCCCGTCGTCGCATAATGCGCCTCGGGATTGGCCTGGTTGTAGAACTGGTCGGCGAGAATCGCGTTCGGGGTCTCCTTCGCGATGCGCTTCGCCATCATGACATAGTTGTCGGGATGGTCTGGCGGCACCGCAGTGGGGGTGATGATGACCTCGGCGCCGAACGCCTTGAGCAATCGCACTTTTTCCTGCGACATTTTGTCGGGCATCGTGAAAATGCATTTGTAGCCCCGAAGGGCGGCCGCGATCGCCAGCCCGACGCCGGTGTTGCCGCTCGTTCCTTCGACGATCGTTCCGCCGGGCTTGAGCCTGCCCTCTTTCTCCGCGCGCTCGATGATCGGCAGCCCGATCCGGTCCTTTACCGATCCGCCCGGATTGTAGAACTCGGCTTTGGCATAGACAGGAGTGCGGATTCCCCGCGCTACCTGATTGAGCCTGATCAGCGGTGTCCATCCGATCGTATCGAGAACGTTGTCGTACGGCTCCCGGTTGCGCTCGGCTTTCATCGGCGGGTCGTTCTGCGCCTGGTAGCTGTTTTTGCCGCCGGCTTTTTTGCCGCGGTTTTCGCCGGTGCCTTGGCAGTATCGGCCTTGGCGGTGTCGCTGGAGGCGGTGCTGCTGGCGGTCAACGCCGAGTCGCGCTTGATCACCGAATCACCAGCGAGCGGCGGCGCATCGGGGTGGCGGAAGAAAACCGGCAACAGGATCGACACCGGCACCGGCTGACCCTGCGTCTTTGCCGGCTCGAATTTCAGGTCGCGGGACCCCTTCATCGCCGCCGAGTCGAGGGCCGTGAATCCTGAGGTTTCGGCGATACGGGTCGAATCGGGAACGATCGATCCATCCCTGTCGATGAAGATTCGCAGCGTCACGTTTCCCTGAACCTTCTGCGCGTAGAGCGCCGGCGGGTAACGGAATGGAAGATCCTTGTTGAGCATCACCGGCGGCACGTCGGGCTGCCGTCCCACCGTCTGAAACGACAGGTTGGAGCCGTCTCCCTTCTTGCACGCTGCCGCCGACAACAGCACGGAAACGATCCCCATTCGCAGGGAATGCGCGTTCAAGCGGCTCCTCCTTCGCGTCTCACGTCGTCAACCAGCCGGGACACGAGCTCGAGCGCCTGCATGGGCGTCATCGTATTTGGTTCCACGTTCCTCAGTTGTTGCACCACCGGATGGGTCGCCGAGCCGAACAGCGCCAACTGGTCATCCGTAGTCGTTGGTCTTGCTCGCTGCGCGCGTCCTGGTCGAGGCACGATCTGTTCCGCTTCGAGAAGCGCCAGCAGCTCCTTGGCCCGGCTCAGCACCCCCGCCGGCAGTCCGGCCAGCCGACCCACTTCGATTCCGTAGGATCGGTCGGCTCCGCCCGGCTGAAGCCGGTGCAGGAACAGGATTTCATCGCCGACCTCGCGGATCTGGACGTTATAGTTGCGAACTGCTACTAAACTGTCGGCCAGCTGCGTCAGCTCATGGTAGTGGGTGGCGAAAATGGTCTTGCAGCCGATGGTGTTGTGCAGATGCTCGCTCACCGACCACGCGATCGAGATGCCGTCGTAGGTGGACGTCCCGCGCCCGATCTCATCCAGCAGAACCAGGCTGCGCCCAGTGGCCGTGTGGAGGATGGCGCTGGTTTCCGACATCTCCACCATGAACGTGGATTGTCCCCGGACGAGATTGTCGCTCGCACCCACTCTGGTGAACAGCCGGTCGACCACCCCGATGCGCGCCCGCGCCGCCGGGACGAAGCTGCCGACCTGCGCCATCAACACGATCAGGCCTACCTGTCTCAGCACGGTCGATTTGCCCGCCATGTTCGGACCGGTGAGAATGATCATCCGCGCTTCTTCGCTGAGCGAGACGTCGTTCGGGATGAACTTCTCGCGCGGCATCATGCGCTCGACCACCGGGTGACGCCCAGCGGTAATCTCCAATTCGAAATCATCGGTGAGCTCCGGACGCACATACCCTTCGCGTGCCGCTGCTTCTGCCAGCGAGGCGAGCACGTCGAGCTCCGCCACGATCTGCGCCACTGTCTGGAGACGCCCGACCTCGGCGGAGATCCGGGAACGGAGCTGCTCGAAAAGCGCGCGCTCGCGCTCTTCGACCCTCTCCGCCGCCGTCAGAACGCGCTCTTCGTACTCCTTGAGCGACGGTGTGACGTAACGCTCCGCTCCCGCCAGCGTCTGCCGGCGCTGATAGTCTTCCGGCACCAGGTGCGAGTTGCTGTTCGTTACCTCGATGAAATAACCGAACACTTTGTTGTATCCGATCTTGAGCGAGCTGATTCCCGTTCGGGTGCGCTCCTCGCTCTGAATTCTGGCAATCGCATCCTTGCCGCCATCGCGCAGAGCCCGCCATTCATCGAGCGACGAGTCGAGACCCTGCCTGATGCTCGGCTCTTCGCCGATCACAATCGGCGGACGATCGACGAGGGTACGGGAGATCTCATCGCAGAGATCTCCGCAGGCATCCCACAGTCCGGCGTGTCTCGCGAACGCATCAGCGGGGTCTCCAGCCCGCGCGCGCTCCAGAGCCGACTCCACGCTTGGCAGCCGCGCGATCGAATCGCCGAGTGCGCGCAGCTCACGGGGCGACACCCGGCCCGTCGCTGTTTTGGCGGCGAGCCGCTCGATGTCGCGCACGCCGTCCAATGCCTCGCGCATGGCCGCGCGGACCAGACCTTCACCGAGCGCGTCGACCGCGGCGAGCCTGCCTTCGATGGCGGCACGCTCGACCAGTGGAGCGAGCAGCCATTGGCGCAGCAGACGCGCGCCCATTGGTGTCAGGGTTCGATCGAGCACTCCGAGCAGAGTGCCGGATATCTCGCCCCCGCGCAGCGACTCGACCAGCTCCAGATTTCGTCGCGTCATTTCATCGAGCGGAAGGACGCCTGCCTGACGCTCGACCCTGGGACGCGCGAGATGGGACATCCCTGATGGCTGCAGCTCCCGCAGATAGCGAAGCAGCGCTCCGGCAGCGCCGATGGCGGCGCCGTCAGCGCTGTTGATTCCGAATGCTTCCAGCGACGCAACCCGGAAGTGCTCGATCAGCTGAGTCTGTCCAAGGTCGCGGTCGAATTCCCAACCCTCCCGCTCGGTAACCATTGGACCTTCTTCTCCGGCCGGGCCCCTCACCACGAGAGCCGGCTCGTCCGCGCGCTGAAGGATCACCTCGCGCGGCGTGAGCCTCGACAGCACCGAGTCGAGGTCCTCCGACTGCACCGTCGTCAATCTGAGCTCGCCCGTCGATAGATCGGCGGCCGCCACGCCGACGAGACCGCCGACGCGGTTGAGGGCGCAGAGGTAGTTGTTCCTGGTCCCATCGAGCAGGTCGTCGGAGAATGCCGCGCCCGGCGTGATGGTCTCCACGACTTCCCGCCTCACGATTCCCTTGGCGAGCTTCGGATCTTCGGTCTGCTCGCAAATGGAGACGCGAAATCCGTGTTGAATCAGCCGTCGCAAATACTCGCCGGCTGCTTTCACTGGCACCCCTGCGAGCGGGACCTCGCTGGCGCCGCCGTTATTGCGCGATGTGAGGGTGAGACCGAGAGTCCTGGACGCTACTTCGGCGTCCTCATAGAACATCTCGTAGAAGTCGCCCATCCGGAAGAAAAGAATCGCGTCCTGGTGACGCGATTTGATCTCCCGGTATTGCTGCATCAACGGAGTTGATGCGCCGCGACTCACCGTTCCGACACTCGGGCCACGAAACCATCCATGTGCTTCGCCTTGATCCTCTTCAATGCGTTCTCGGCGTCATTCTCGGTAGCATACCGGCCGATGCGAACTCTGAATGGCGTCACAGTCCCATCCACCCGCGCAGAATATCCACGCTTGATGAGAGTGCCAACCAGTTTCTCGGCGTCAGCTTTATGGTTGTAGGCGGCGACCTGGACGGAATAGACCCCACCCGAAGCTTGATTCGGTTTCGGTGCGGTTTTCTCCGTTGCCGCCTTGGGAGCTTTCTCGGGATCGACGATGCTCGGCTTGGTGTCGTTGCCCTGAGTTGGGGCGCCAATCCGGGGCACTGGAGACACGGCCTTTGCGACGGTCTCAGGTCGGGCTTTTTCGGGTACTGCGGGCTGGGTCTGCGGAATGGACACACTGGTTGGAGCGGTGACCGAGACGGAGGTCGCAGGCGCGCTCACAGGAGCCGGATTGCTTGCCGGCGCCGGGCTGCCGGCTGTCGGAGCCGGCATTGGAGCAGCCGTCGATGCCTCGGCCAGCGCGGGGCAGCGTTGACCCTGATACTGGATCTGATTTCGCAGCTCTATCTCCCCGGAGTCGGCCTGCGCCAACGCCTTCGCGTTCGCCGCACACGCA
>DASXGU010000042.1:0-2609 GCA_036488915.1 Gemmatimonadaceae bacterium
AAGTACCGGAATTTCTTTGCCTACAAGGGCGCGACGATCTTCAAGCCCAACCGTCGCGAGCTCGAGTCGGCCCTCGGCGCGGCGGTCGACATCGAGCATCCTGAAGCTCTGCCCGAATCGATCAAGCGGCTTGGCGTGGAAAACCTGCTTCTCACTCTCGGCGAGGCGGGAATGGCCCTGATAGACGCCAATGGCGAGGTCGGGAGAGTACCGACCACGGCGCGCGAGGTTTACGATGTAGTAGGCGCGGGCGACACCGTAACCGCCTATCTGGCGACGATGCTGGCCGCGGAAGCGACGCCGGCGGAAGCGGCCGTGATCGCGAATTTCGCGGCGGGCGTGGAGGTTGCGAAGCTGGGGGCCGCCACGGTGAGCATCGACGAGGTCATCGAGGCGTACGACCAGTTCGTCGCCACCGAATCCGCCGATTCGGCGACCACGTAAACTGCAAAACTGATCGAGGAGATGTCTTGCGCCACATAAAAGGGTGCCTGCTGGCGCTCGGAGTATCCGCATTTGCCACGAGATCTGTCGTGGCGCAGGAGGCAGCCGGCCCCGCGGAGATGCCGCCTTTGGCGGTTGTCACCAGTGGAATCGAGGGAGACACGGCGGCGTCGGCCGTCGTCTCGGCCGGAAACGGAGCGTGTCCCCTAACCCCTGCCCAGCTGACGGCCGTCAGGACAGGTGTCGGCACCGCCTTCGTTGGTGGCAACGCCTATCTCTACCACTACTTCAAGAAAGCCTGGTGGTCCGGCGAGCGCGCCCCGCACTTTTTCTTTCGCGCCGATTGGGATCAGGAGTTCCGAGACCAGGACAAGTTTGGCCACATGTTCGGCGGCTACCATCTGGCCCGGATCGGTTACGCTGGATTGCGGCAAGCGTGCGTCAGCCCGAAGAAGGCGATCTTCTGGAGCACGGCCTACGCGGCGGCCTTTCAACTCCAGATCGAGATCTTCGACGGCCAGTTCAAGAAATACGGGTTCTCTTACGCTGACATGATTGCCAACACCACCGGCCAGACCCTGGCGGTCATGCAGGAGCTTCATCCGGCGCTGAGAGTGATCAAGCCGACGATCTCCTACCACAAAACGCTGGCGCTGCGAAACACCGAGAATGGCGTCATCACCTCGGAGCTGCGACCGTCGCTCGATTATTCCGGTCAGACGTATTGGTTCTCAACCGACGTGAACGCGCTGCTCCCCGAGGGCGCAAAGCCGTATTGGCCATCGTTCATTCGATTCTCGGTTGGACATTCGGTGACGGACTGGGTAGATCCGACGACGGGGAATCCGCAGCGAGGGAAGCGAAAGCTTCTGCTGTCCCTCGATTTCGACCCCGAGAAGCTTCCCGGTGACGCGCCGCTGTGGCGAACGATCAAGAGAGCAATGAGCTATTATCGGTTCCCGGCGCCGGCATTGGAGCTGACGCCGGCGTTGCATCTGTCGCCGTGGTACCGGTAACGAGCCACCACATGGAATCTCCCGCGAAGTGGGCACTGAACGCACTTCCTAAGCGGCATCGCTCCATGTTCGTCTGGGCAACCGTTTTAGTCTGCTCGCTATCCCCGACAATCGCCATGGCGCAGGCTTCGGCATATGTACCGCTCGACGATATCGCATACGGCTATGTCGATGCGTTGGCGGCACGCGGCGAGATGACGCGCCTGTCGATGCTGGAGCGGCCTTACACCGAACGCGCGTTGAGGGCAGCGATCGATTCTGCCCGGACGAGGGAGCATGGCCGTGTGGTCACATCGTACCTGGAGGCACTTTACGCGGCGATCGAGAAGTACGCGATTCGGCCCAACGACTCCGATTCGGTCGCGATGCAGACGTTCCGCGCCCGCGGCACGGGGGATGTCTACGCGACGGGCCAAACGTCGGGTAGACGCGAGCTGATGCTCTCCGACCACCAGGGCGCCGTCCGTCCCGGCGGAGCGCTGCGTCTGGTGATGGGGGGTGGACCGGTCGTCGGGTTCGTGCGAACCCTGATCGACAACAGACTCAACACCGATCCCGAGTTTGCCGGCCGCAAGGACAGAAAAATCGCGGCTCGGACCGAGGATGGATATCTGAGCGGGCAGTGGAAATATGGCGAGCTCGCCTTCGGCCGCGTCGGCCGCAACTGGGGGCCGCCGACGCTTTATGGGCTGCAGCTGGGTAACTACGCGTACACTTACGATCATCTCTACGGCCTGATCGGCAACGACAAGATCCACTGGGCCACTGTCGTTGCGCGGCTCGACGATTTCCTGGCGCCCAGTGGAATCGTTAGTGAGCGCTATTTTTCGATCCACCGTATCGCCGTTCACACCGGCCGCTGGGATTTTGCAGGGAGCGAGAGCTACCTGTATTCTGGCGTAGGACGGGGCCTGGAGCCGACCCTGGCCAATCCGTTCAACATCTACGCGCTGTCGTGGCGGAATGAAAACATGGAAGGCAACCTCGGGCTCGGCGCCGACATCGGATATCGGAGCGGCACCGCCGGTAACTACGCCGCGCAGTTCTTCCTGGACGACTACCAGCTTGATCGCGGCTGCAATCCCACATGCAAGCAGCCGGCGTCATACGCATTGACGCTGGCGGCCGAGGGTCTGCCTTTGCGCGGTG
>DASXGU010000069.1:0-4007 GCA_036488915.1 Gemmatimonadaceae bacterium
TCACCATCAACCTGATCCTCGAGCCATGGCTACTCATAGCGGCGATGACCCTTGGTTTCTCCAGATCAGCAGCCCGGACCGGAAGCTGAACCCTACTTTGCCTTAGAGCCTGAACAGATAGCTCGCCTTGGCAAAGAAATAGTCTGACGACCGGCGTAGCGGCTGCCAGTTGAACCTCTGCGTCGGATCCGGCTCCCCATCCGCGTGGCTGCCGTAGCCGAGAAAAAGAACGGTCCCTGGGGTCGGCTGGTAGGAGAAGAGATAGTCGCCGTGAAGTGATCTGGAGCGCGACGCGGACGCCAGAACACCGTCGATCAGCAGCGGATAATTGGTCCGCGTCTCGTCGCGCAGATCGTCCTGCTCGCTCAGATCGTACTCGCCGACCAGTCGCATGAATATCGCGCGTGTGATCTGGTACTCGAGCTTCACCCGCGGAATCATGTTGCGCCCGACCAGGGTGTGATCGCTGCGCCGCCAATAATCCTGGTAGTCGAAGGTCCCATCGACGCGCGCGCGGTCGCTGGGGCGGAAGCTGACCGCAGCCTGGACGAGATCTATGTCGGCCTGCGCCCACTCGAAGAAATTCTCGTCCTGACCGCAGACGTACAGCAGATTGCCACTGAACTTCGCCCACTGCGGTGTCACCAGTGTCAGCACGTAATCGTGATTGGTGATTCGCGGCCGGCCGACGAAAGGCAGCGTCTGACCGTTCGGCGCGGCGATCGCGTAGCTCGCGTAGAGATCGCGGTCGAAGCCAAAAGTCTCGAGATAGAAGCCGGCGCCGATGTTCCAGCCCCCGCGCAATCCGGCGCTGCCGCTCAAGTGCGCCTTCTTGTCCTGGGCGTCGCCGCGACGCATGAAATGCGAGTACTGCCACTGGTCATCCAGAACGAAATCACCCGTCAGCGTCTCGAGCACCGTGCCCCGCTCGCCGAAATGGGTGACGCGGTGATCCACCGCGGCGTGCACGATCCCCGATCGGGAGATGAATCCGCTGCGGGCGCGGAAATTGTCGTCGATGCCCGTGAACACGTAGCGCAACCCGAACTCCTTGCCGTTGCGCGCAAATATCCCTTCCCAAAGCGGCGCGTCGTGGGTGACGCCGCTCGACCGGTCGAAGCTCTGCGCTCCCTGAAAGGACGCGCTGTACACATCACCAAAGACGATTCGCCCGTCGACGTCGGCAACGCGATTGTAGTCGTCACCGACGACGCGATCGGTGTAGGCAACGCCGATGCGGGAGTTGCCGCCGAGGTCGCGAAGCGCGCGGAAGACGTTGTAGAAGGTGCGGTCACTGCCGGTCGGTGAGAGACTGCGGTCATCCGCCGCCGACAAAACGCCGAGACTCGTGCCCGCGACCTTGCCGGTGAGCTTGAGCGCGGCGTCGGGCTGGGCGATGCGGCGGGTGTAAATGAGGTTGTGCGGAGTATTGAAGGCGTCCAATCCCTCGAGGAAGAACGGCCGCTTTTCCGCGAAGAACAGCGCCTGGCGTGGGTCGATCACGAACTGGCCGGCGTCCGATTCGACCTCGGCGAAATCGGGATTTACGGCGGCGTTCAAGGTCAGCGTGTTGGTGATCCCCCATTGCACTCTTCCGCCCAGCTGGGGCGACCCGCGGTCATAGGCCCATCCGTTCGCGCTGGGCGCGCCCGTCATTTTCTGGGTGAGGGATGGATTGACGTCGAGCACAAGTCCGCGACTGAGTCCGGTCAGCTGATCGAGAGTACCTGACTGCGCCAGGAACGAGGTGTTGGACCGCTTCGCCGGCGCCCACGAGTCCTCGCGGCCCGAGTGCTGGACCTCGCGGACGATGTTGAGGTCCCAGGTCTGGACGTCGGCCGACTGGTACTTCAGACTCTTGAGTGGAATTCTGATCTCGACTTCGTAGCCGTAGTCGGTGAGCCTGCCCTTGGAGCTGAAGAGAAAATCCTGGCTCAGGTCGGGGGCGACCCGGCCGGAGAGAGTCGGCGTCCAGCCGCCGGTGAGCACCTGGCCCTGCTCGACGATGGTGCCGTCCATCTGCACGCCGAGCGGATTTACGCCGAACACATACGCCTGCCGATGGTCGTGGAAGGTGCCGAGCAGGATCTGGACATTGTCATCGGCGGAGATCTTGTCGCGGTCGGCGAGCGTGGCGTGGGGCTCGCCGTGGTGCTCGAAGGCGCGGATGCCGAAGTAGACCGCCGTCGGCGAATACCAGACCAGCACCTGGGTTGAATCGTCGGCTGGTATTCCGTCCTGGGGCGAAAATTCCGAGAAGCCGGTAAGTACTGCCGCCTGCTGCCAGACAGGCTCGTCGAGAACGCCGTTGACGGTTACGTCCGCTTCGATGCGGGGAATGCTGACTTTGGTCTGGTTTGCCCGACCACTGAAAACGAGGGCGGCAATTCCGGCCGCAGTAGCGACAGGGGACAACATGCCCAATGATGTGGGTGCATGCCGTGAGCAGCAATGCGTTTCTTTCGAGCAAGGTTCCCGGATTCTGGAGCAAGATGTTTGCGTTGACGCGGTCCACGGGAAAGATCAGACTAGAGCTTCCCTACTCCGGAGCACCAATGCATTTCCGCCCGCAGCATCGATGGGCTTTCCTGATTGCGAGCCTCCTGGTCTCGGCGCCGGTTGCCGCGCGCGCCCAGGCCGCTGGCTCGATGTCGCCTGATTTGCAGGCAGCCAAAGCCGCACTGGCCAAATACAGCGATCCGTTTGTCGCCATCAAGGACGGCTATTTCTCGACAGTGGCCTGCATGGATTTCCCCATGGGCGCCAAGGATGGAACCGTCGAGTATCCGCCGGGCGCGATGGGTGTGCACTTCCTGAATGCCGCCAACATCGGACCCAAACTGGATCCGACCAAGCCCCAGGTCCTCATCTACGAGCCCGTAGGCGACAAGCTGGTGCTGGCAGGCGCCGAATGGTTCGTTCCCGTCCAGGTCGCGCCCAACGGGCCGCCGACGATTTTTGGTCAGACGCTGGCAGGGCCGATGGACGGCCACGAGCCGATCATGCCCACGGCGCTCAAGCACTACGACCTGCACGTCTGGCTATGGAAGGACAATCCCCGCGGGATGTTTACGTCGACTAACTCCGATGTGAAATGCACGCCGGGGGCGCCTTATACGATCGCCATGGGCGAGCACCATCATTAGGTGGCAGGCCGGGGCAAGATCGCCGCACTCACCCTTGCCCCAGCCCGCAACAACCCATATATTCATTCAGATTTCATAATTATGCATTCTTCCCGCGCCTACCGACTTCTTACCGTCAACCCGATTTATGATCGGGGGACCGGGAGATCCTGCGCGGGCAACACCACTGACTCATAGCTGGTTGCTGATCTGAACGCAGAGGCCTCTCCCGGAAACGGCAGAGGCCTTTTTTTTGTACCCGCACTCGGGACGGAGATGACGGTGAAGCAGGGTTTGTACGATCCGGCTTACGAGCACGACGCCTGTGGCATCGGGTTCGTCGCCCACGTCCACGGCGTTCGCTCCCGTGACGTCGTCGAGAAATCTCTCCAGCTGCTGGTGAATCTCTCGCACCGGAGCGCGGTTGCCGCCGACGCGTGCACCGGTGATGGCGCGGGAATCCTGCTCCAGATTCCGCACGCTTTTCTGCGCCGCGTCACGGCGCCGGCAATCGCGCTGCCCGAGCTCGGCACTTACGGCGTCGGGATGGTCTTCCTCCCGTCATCGCGGAGTGATCGCGTCGCCTGTGAGGGGCTGATCGAGTCCGCAATCACGGCCGAAGGCTGCGCGGTGCTCGGCTGGCGGGACGTCCCTGTGGACGACTCCGTCCTGTCCAGCGCCACCCGACGCGACCGGCCGGTCATCAGGCAGATCTTCGTCGGCAGGATGGGAGTCGAGCGGGAGGTGGACACCGATTCGGCCTTCGAAATCACGCTCTACGTGATCCGACGGCGCATCGAGGCGGCGCTGCGCGAGATGCCGCGTGGCGGCAATTGCTACGTCGCCAGCTTCTCGTCGCGCACCGTCGTCTACAAGGGCATG